>JBHHYU010000047.1:0-22344 GCA_046757725.1 Binatia bacterium | reverse complement strand
CCGGGAATGAAATCTCATGCGAAACACCCTAGTTCTCAAGACATCACTGCAGGTTATGTCCCGCCGTCATGGTGCTTATCCGCAGCCATGATGCTCGACCCATGTTTTTCTATTCACCACGAAGCGCACAAAGGACACGAAGAACGGACAACCGGATTAGAAAAGCAACCGGATTTCAACATGCTATTGTCTTCCTTCGTGCTCTTCGTGTCCTTCGTGGTGGTGTACTTCGGATAGAGTACCAACAGCGTGAGACACTGCACTAGTAAAGGTCTTGAGAACGCTGCCGTTGAGATTTTTAAGAACCCACACCAGAAGCGGTAATAATCCACGAGAGCTGTTGATAACTTGTTAATAAGTCGGGTGGGAGAAGCGCCAGCGCTGGGAAGATAGCAAGTCTGAGCGAATTGACTAGATCATCGGCAACTAAAATAGAATAATACCGGGAAGTTACAAATTATTCGCTCATCTCCTCCTTTCGCACGCTGTCTGCCATCCGTTGGGTTTCTAAACCGCCTCGCAAAAGGCACAAGACGTCAATCTCTGACATTCTGCAACAGCCAGTCCGTAGGGATCTCCCTCCCTAGGCCTTTTGCTTTAGCCAACTCATACACCTTCCCCGCCACCCCGAAAAACTGAGCCCCCTGGATGTTTCCTCGTTCGGAGAAGGTGATTTGCCTTGGCGATATCCGACCCTTTTTCCCACCATTCAATAGTTCTGCTAGGAGAACGGCTTTATCTTCCGCAACGGCCCCCCGGCCTCGGTGCCCTGCTTTCTTCATTTTGAAACCTGAAGCCCCCTTCGTTGCAGCAGCATAAGTCATGTACTCGTCTGCAAGGCGGAGCTCAGGCAGGCCCCAAGGAGCAGGAGCAGTGCCTAGTCGGAGGGAAACATCGATCCTCTCGTGGGTATCCTCATCCGGCTTTCCTCCGATACAGGTGACGTGGGTTCCCGTCTCAAGCCACTTGCCGACGATGATAGGAACAGCCGAATCCGTACACCCGGCAATAATATCCGCACCCTTATAAACATCCCGTGGGTTGTCCAGGGCCTTCGCCTCGATGCCGAACCGCTCTGCCATTTCCCCGGCATACTTATCCCTGTTGGTCTTGGTAGGACTATAAACCTGTAGTCGCTTGATGGACCGCACCAGAGTGAACGCTTCCATGTGAGACCTGGCCATACCACCGGCACCGATCATACCGACGACCTCAGAGTCCTCGCGAGCCATATACTTAACCCCGATTCCCGAATCAGCACCGACCCTCATATGCTGAAGAACTCCGTCGTTGAGCAACGCTAGAGGCTCGCCGTTGTGAATGTCGATAAGTAGAATCAGGCCACAGAATTTTCCCGGACGAACGCAGTACTTCTCCTGCGTTCGTGCGCCTTCATATTCTCGTTCGTAAATGACATCGGATTTCATTCTTATGGCAAAGTAACCCGATGCGGAGCCGCCCTCCATCGTCCCCCATTGATACATTTTGTGCGGATCCCTAGTCGGAATCTGCATATCAATTCGCGGGCGGCACACGGCCTCCTCCCTGACAAGCTCCTTATAAGAATTCTCCAATGCCTCTATCGTGGTCCTCATTGTGAGAACACTAGCTACGTCTTCATTGTTCAGAATAAGAGTCATGAACAACCTCCCAAGTAGACTATCAAATATACCTACCTTGTCGTATTTTTAAGGTCTTACAACCGCTACCATGAGATGCCCGGCTACTGCAGGCAGAGAATTTTCAAATACTATGTAAGAATTTCTAGGCTTTCAAGTACGCTGAGGCTAAGCGTTATGATAAAGTCAATCTGTTTAGGATAATCAGAAACGGGAACCCCGGTTAAGTTGCACTTCGGGGAGCGAGGATTTAGGATAACGTCCAATATGAGAATCTCAGGAATAGATGTCTTTCCGGTGCGCGTTCCTTTGAAGAGGTCTTTTAGCAACGCACATGTGACGAAGACGTACCAGGAAAGCATCATTTTAAAGGTTTCAACAGACTCCAAGCTGGACGGGGTAGGAAATGTGGATCCCGACCCCGGTTATTCGGAGGAGAGCTTTTCCGAAACTCTCGCTTCCATACGTAGGCTCGCCCGAGAACTCATCGGCTTGGATCCTCTGAACATTTTAGCAGCTCTGGATTCCATGGACCGAATACTCCCTGGACACTTAGATGCCAAGGCCGCAGTCGAAATGGCCCTGTTCGACCTGAAGGGTAAGGCTTTGGGTATTCCCGTCCACTCACTGTTAGGCGGGCAGTTGAGAGATGTAATCTACCTCAACGGCTGGATTGGTATGCTGTCCCCCGATGATGCCGCGCGAGAGGCGCATTCTTGGCTTGAACGGGGATTTCGCTCGGCAAAAGTTAAAATCGGGTCAGGAATTCAGCAGGATCGCGATAGAGTGAAAGCGGTGCGGGAGGCTGTGGGAGCCAAATTGGCGCTCAGGGTTGACGCAAATGAAGGCTACACGGTCGATGAGGCCATCCAGCTGGCAAAGGCCATCGCTCCGTTCGCTGTCTGTCTTTTTGAGCAGCCCGTCTCACGTCATGACCTCGAAGGGATGGCCAAGGTAAGAAAGGCAGTTGAGATCCCTATCATGGCCGATGAGTCGATTATCGGACCGGCAACCCTCGTCCAGGTCATTAAAAAAGAGGCTGCGGATATTGTGAAGGTCAAGGTGATGAAGCAAGGAGGCATCCATCGTACAGTTCAAATGATCGAGATGGCAGAGGCGGCTGGGATCAAGTGCGTGATTGGGCATGGATTCGGGCTTGCCATAAATACTCTGGCTGAGATTCATGTAGCTGCCTGCTGTAGAAACTTGCTGGAAGGATGCGAGTTTGTCGGGCCGCTTAAAATGCAAGGGGACGTTGTTAAAGAGCCTCTGGCGATGGACGATGGCAAGGTGAAGGTCCCCAATGGCAAAGGACTGGGATCAGAGATAAACCTCGGCAAGCTTAAAGAGTGGCTGGTAGCCTAGAGATAACCCGCCCAAGCCATGAGGTTCTACTAGGGGCCAGGGGAAACGAATAAGATGAAGATCGCAATTCTGGATGACTACCAAAATGCTGTGTTGGGTTTATCTTGCTTACAGAAATTGCAAAACCGCTGTGAGGTGCTGTTCCGCAACAACCTGGGAAAATCGGATGAGCAAATTATCACAAGTCTCTCCGAAGTCGAGATCCTTATTCCCATCCATGATCGAACCGATTTCCATGCGGTTCTGCTCGAGTCGCTTCCTAAGCTGGAGATGATCTCTCAAACCGGCGCCAGAGTGTACAGTATCGATGTAGATGCTGCGACGAGATGTGGTGTCTTGGTGGCACTCTCCGTGAGCTCAGGGGTTCCCACCGTAGAACAGACGTTCAACTTGATCTTCGCGGTCATGCGGCACACCCCCCAGGAGGATCGTGCATTACGAGAGGGTAGATGGCAAACCACCATCGGAAATGAGCTTTCCGGAAAAACCATTGGCATTCTCGGTCTCGGTAGGATCGGGAAGGAAATTGCCAGAATAGCCAAAGCCTTCAACATGTCCGTGCTGGCTTGGGGTCAGACTTTGACCCCAGAACACGCAATGGCTAATGGTGCCGAGTGGGCCTCTTTAGAGGAACTCTTGAGGTGTGCGGATATTGTAACGATTCACTGGAAGCTCGGCGAGCGGACCCGTGGATTTATAGGCCGCAAGGAGCTGGAGCTCATGAAGCCCTCGGCGGTACTCATCAATACCTCCCGCGGCTCCATCGTGGATGAGGGTGCCCTCATAGAGCTGTTGCAGGCAAGAAAGATCGCCGGCGCCGGTCTTGATGTGTTTACCCACGAGCCCCCGGATCCTCGCAGTCCCTTATTGCGGCTCGACAACGTTGTTCTTTCACCGCACCTTGGTTTTATAACCAGGGAGAACTATGAACGGTCTTTTGCCGGAGCGATAGACAATATTCTGAACTATTTAGACGGCAAACCAACTCACATCGTCAACTTAGAAGCCTTGCAAAATCGCCGCCTCAGCGTTACCTGACCGGGGGTCATGAATTCGTTCAGAAGTCCCCTGAAAGGCGGATGTTCCCCCCGCTAACGACTCCCCACACCCACAAGTCTGGACCTTCCGACGGGAAAGCGATACCTCCGGACATACACCGTTACCCTGCATATGACGCAATAAATCATCGCGAATCTGGTTCAATGAGTTGACTATGAAAGTCCAAAGTTATTAATTACAAACATACATCATAGCGTTTCTACGTATCATGATGCGTGATTTCCGATTAACGAAATGGCCCGCTTACTAGAACATGACGCGTTGGCACTACTGGAACAAGAGGGTATTCGAGTTCCACGTTATCAGGTGGTTTCCACTCCGGAAACAGCCAAAGAGGCTGTAACCCGTCTGGGGAGCCCGGCGGTTCTCAAGGCTCTCATCCCGGTGGGGGGGAGAGGAAAAGCCGGGGCAATTAAAATAGCTCGGAGCCCCGGTGACGCTTTGGATCAAGCTTATGGCTTGCTCGGGCACACAATCTTGAACTTTCCGATTGAAGAACTGCTGGTGAGCGAGGAGTTACGCATTGCTAAAGAGTTTTTCCTTTCCCTTACTTTTGACAGTATGTGCCGCAAACCTGTGGTTCTCTTCTCCGCCCTGGGGGGTGTTGACGTAGAGACTATCTTTAAAAAAGATCCTGACCAACTCATTCAGATGCCCATCGACATCGGCCTCGGTCTGCAACCCTTTAGGGCAAGGGAGATTGCCGAGGATGCGGGCCTCGAAGGTGAGATCCTTGCAAAAATCGCTGTGGATCTCGCAAGGCTTTATCGAATCTTTCGCCGTTTGGATGCACAGACGGTGGAAGTAAACCCTCTCGTATTGACCGAGGAAGGCCGTATCGTCGCCCCAACCGCTGTGATTGTGATCGACGATCAGGCACTTTTCCGGCATCCGGAACTGAGCGGCATTGCCAATCCGGACCGGACCAATGGTTGGAGGCCCTTCACTGCCTTAGAAAAACGCATACGGGCTATCGACAAGATCGACACGGGTTCCGCCATACGTTTCAATGAGTTCGAAGATGGCGACATTGCCTTTATGATTACCGGTGGGGGAAGCGGACTATTGGCCCTTGACCTGATCAGACGACTGGGAGGAAAGCCGGCCACAACCTTCGACATTACGCCCGGAAGGGTGGAAGAGAAGATGTACCACGCCACGAAAGCTATCCTTGCCCGGCCTGGGCTTAAAGGAATGATTGCCGGGGGTAATATCACCAACTTCATTCCGATTGATATCAAAGTGAGAGGGGTGATGCGCGCGTTAAAGGAGCTTCAAGTAGATCCCCATAAGTTCCCGATCGTTTTTCGCTTTGCTGGTCCCGGAGTGGATATTGCCAAGAAATTGGCGTCAGAGATACCCGGTATTGAGTTCTATGATGCCACTACATCGCTGGAAAGGGTGGTTCAGCGAATTGTTGAGCTGACTGCGCGAAATGAGCATCCTGCTAGATAGGCATAGCCGCGTCTTGGTTCAGGGAATCACGGGGCAACAGGCCCGTACCCACGTTCCTTATATGATCCGGTATGGGACACGGGTGGTTGCTGGTGTTTCCCCTGGAAAAGGAGGTTGCACGCTGGATGGGATAAGGGTCTATGACGGAGTGAGGACTGCCGTCAGGGATCATCCGGTGGATCTGTCGGTACTCTTCGTTCCTGCCCCTCATGCCAAGGATGCAGCTCTGGAGGCTATTGAAAACGAAGTGCCGGTTATCGTGGTCCTAGCCGAGGGCGTACCTCACCATGACACCGCGGATATCATGGATCGGGCTCTCAGAAGAAGTGTTCGCGTGATCGGCCCCAACTCCCAAGGGATGATCAGTCCGGGAAAGGCGAAGCTCGGGGGTACGGGGGGAGTAGAACCGGAACGCTTATATATGCCCGGACCGGTTGGTATCATTTCCCGTAGCGGGGGTATGGGGGGTGAGATCGGTAACGTTCTCACCCGCAGAGGCATCGGACAAAGCACCTTTATATCCATCGGAGGCGATTTAATGATCGGCACCGGGTTCGTGCCCCTGTTGGAGCTTTTTGAGATGGATCCGGAAACGAAGGCTGTCGTGCTGTTTGGAGAAGCGGGAACGGGTCATGAAGAAGAGGTTCCTGGGCTGATTGCCAGAGGGGGCTTTACTAAGCCTTTGATTGCTTTTATAGCCGGTGAATCAATCGAAAAAATGCCCAAAGGGATGAGTTTAGGTCATACGAGTTCGATCATTGAGCGAGGTCTGGGGTCACCGACCCGAAAAAAGAGGCAGCTCAGGGAAGTCGGTGTTGAGATTGCGGAAACTCTTACCGATATTCCACTACTAGTAGAAAAAGCGATTGGAAACTGAACTTAGGAGGATTATCCATGGTCGCGAATAACATTGATGAACGAATCAGCGAGTTCGCAGCGCGGACGCAGAAAATGACTGGAAAGGAAGTCCGGGAAAGGGAACCCTGGAATACTGAGGCCTCGGCGGATGCGATTCGCCACTTTGCCTATGGTATCGACGACGGAAACCCCTTATGGTTGGATCCGGCATACGCAGCTACCACAGCTTATAAAAAGTTGCTCGCCCCACCGGCCTTCTTGGTATCCGTGCTCTACCCAATTTTGCACGGGGCCCCGATGGAGGTGCCGTTATCTTCCCTGATCGGCGGAGTGGAGTTTGAATGGTACCTCCCTGTTTTCGTGGGAGATCGCTTGCACGCGAGTTCGCGCCAAGTGGACACGTACGAGAAGAAGAGTCGCAGTGGCCGTCGCCTGATCTTCGTGATCTCCGAATGCACCTATTGCAACCAGGATGATGCAGTCGTAGCTAAGGCGACCGGTACGATGATTCGGGCAACCCAGGTGACCGATGAGCTCCTGTTTGATCGGCCCATCTACCGTTATAACGACACGGAGCTAGAGAAAATCGATAAGGCAAGCAAGGCAGAAAAGCGAACAGGCACGCAGACCCTATGCTGGGAAGACATCGCTGTAGGGCAGGAGATTCCCTGCATAGTCCGAGGTCCCTTAACAATTGGAGACATGGTCTGCTGGAACGCCGGCATTGGACCTTCTTACAAGGCGGGTCGGATGGGTTATCTCGATCTGCTAAAGGCACCCCACGCAGGAGTCCGTAATCCAGTTACCGGCTGGCAGGTTAAGTATTCACAGCAGCACGAGGACTTCCATCTGGCCTCGCAAAGGGGCATGCCCGCCCCTTTCGATAATGGCGTGATGCGGTTTGCTTGGGTTTCTCCCCTGCTAACAAACTGGATGGGAGACGCGGGAATTCTTCGAAAGCTTAACGTTCAAGTTCGGACCCCTAACATTTATGGGGACACCACATGGTACCATGGCACAGTGGTAGACAAAGTTCATGGTACCACACGTGCCGCGGTAACCATCAAGATCACCGGTATTAACCAGGTCGGCATCACGACGACAACGGGCACGGCCGAGGTGATCCTGCCATCACGCGGGGCGCAAGCCTAAACGGACTACGCATCAGGACGAAAACCTCATTGAGGCGGAAGGCAATGGGCGGTAACTTGTGTGGAAGCCCGGCAAATAGTTGTGCTGCCATTCGAGGAGCCTGCAAACCCAGTAGATAATAACGACCAGCGAGACTTCGCCAGTGGGTACACGGTTGGGCTTAGATGGTTATCCGGTCCACAGCCTATTTCGCATCCCTCGCGACCCCCGGGTAAGAGCCACGATCAGCCGATTCCTCCCCAATTTCCACCAAAAGATTATTCTATCGATTCCCCGACGAATGGCTGTCAAGCGAATCCTTCATGTCCTACGGAAAAACGAGATCGTCTTTATCCTGGCCGACAATCTTAAAAGAGGGAAGGTCGACTCCCGCTTGTTCGGCCAGCGAGTCTGCTCTGCGCGGGGACCCGTCAGTCTCGCCCTTCGGTCTGGGGCGCCCGTAGTACCGGTATACGTTGTCAGAACCTATGAGGGAAAACTGCATCTCATCATTGAGCCTGAAATGACGCTGACACGGAATGGAAGTTTATCGGCAGATATCGCGAACAATACTCAGCGAGTCGTTGGTTACCTAGAGAATCTCATACGTCGTTACCCCGACCAATGGAACTGGCTTACGATTCGCATGAGAAGAATCACCCGACCGGCGGGCGCAGCTGTCAGTTGAATTATCACACACTCCCTTTTCCCCGGTTTCTCACAAACTTTCATGACCTCGCGTGATTTTTTTGGCTACGGATACATATATTCCACAGGTGGTGATTCGAACTCGGCAACAACTTTTGTGACTCCAGGAACCCCTGCAACGATACTAGTTATGGTTTGTTCAAGCTCTGATTGGGCAAGGATACCTGACACATAAACTTCTCCATGCTCGACTCGCACGTTGATGGTCAGATTACGCGTCTTCGGCATGATGATAAGCGCAGCCTGCACCCGCGCAGTGATCGTCAAGTCTTTAAATGCCTGTTCGGAAGCCGGGGTTAGTTGATAATCCTCCTGCCGAACCGCTTCCACGATGAGATGGGATGCCGTATCTAGACTCATCTGGGCAAGATTCAGCACGAGGTCGTAACGGCTAGGGTCTCGCCAATTGGTGCCAAAAATCGTGTGTAACCGCTTCGACCGAGCTTTATCCACCTCTTCGATGTATTGGATGGCGGCGTCTGCATTAAGCCCTTGCCGGCTTTGGACTTGTTGAACGCGATAGGCCATTGGAGCGGTGAGATGAACTTTTAAAACATGGCGGATGCCCGGTAACAGTTCCTGACCTGCATGGCCGTGATAAACCAGTTTGTCCCCTTGGGCAACTTCACACATTGCGGCCTCGAGGACTATACGGTAAAGGCGTAAACTCTCGCGCCATCGTTCCCACCAGTGGGGCGCACTCTCAAGTATTTCAACAAACTTCGCCTCGGGCACCCCATACCGCTGACTCGCTTCAACAATAACTTCTCGGTCTACACAGCGGTAACCTAAAGTGGAGGCAACCTTTTCCGCCAGAACCCGTCCACCGCTAAACGCACCTCGGGAAATCGTGATAATAGGCATAACTTTACCTCCCTCATCACCCGATCTCAGGGCAAGTAATATTAGAAAAGGATATTTTCACCCAACCTCTAGCATAGTTTATTGCTTCAGTCCAACCCCCCCCCGACCTCGTCACTTGACCCTGTCCCTAAACAGTTTTATCCTTTTTCTAAGTGCTCGGGAAAAAGCATTAACTATGAAGCAGCGCCTGACCCACCGTCTAAACCTATACTTCCTTGGTTTGCTATGGCTTTTGGTAAATGTCCCCGCCCATGCCGACTATGGCAACGATGCGTTCCAATTGATTCTTAAAGCCCGAGGTATGGCCCGGACAGGAAAACGCGTTGAAGCAATAAAAATGCTCCAAGAGTCCAGGCTGGTAGCCGAACAAGCAGAGCAAAATCTGCTCGCAGCGATCGCTCTTAATAATATAGCAGAGATCTACCGTGGACAGGGAAATACCGGAGAGGCCCTCAAATACTATCGCCAGGCATTAGTCAGATATAGGGTTATCGCATACCAAAATGGCATAACCACTACCCGCCAACAGATCGATAAGATCCTGTTACAGGCAGGAGAGGTGCAGAAGATCTCAATTGACAAAAGGGAGGCGCTTATTCGCGAGGCCCTCAAGCAAGTTAAGAACCGAGTCAAAGATCAGCGGAAAGACCAAGCGCCCCGCGACGCATTGGAATCGCAAAATACCGCTTACATCGCAGGGGTAAAAAGGGGTATCGTGCGTGTTTGGAACTATCCAGAAAAGGCTAGCCAAGTTAAGGCCGAAGGAAAAGTCAAGGTAGAGTTTACTATCCTTAAAGATGGGCAGTTAGGGAATGTGCATATTCTATACTCTTCAGGAAATATCTCGATGGACCAAGAGGCTATCAGGGCAGTGAAAGCCGCGGCGCCTTTTCACCGTATCCCTGACCAGCTCGAGCAGAAGCGGATGACTATTGAATTCACGTTCAACTACGTTCTGGAAAATCCCCATGACCGAATGGAACCCAGAAAATAACCTGATGTCCACCAGGATTTGAATCAGCGAACCTATCGGATCTCCGTTAGTCGTTCGAACGCTACTCGATTATGGGGATCGAGTTTTAGTGCTTTGATATAACTGACATCTGCCTTCCCCGGAAAACCCAGGGCTTGGTAATTTTTTCCGCGCAGAGCAAAAACCCGCGCCAACCAACGGGGCTCTTCAGTAAATTTCGATTCTACGCTTCCTAGAAAATTAAGTGACTGGCGATAGTGAGTCAAAAAGTAGTGAGCCTGCGCTAGAAAGTAATATCCATAGCGATTCGTCGAATCGATGGTAATGGACTTCTCGAGTACGGATAAACCTTTTTCGAACTCCTTAGATTCAAGTAGTTGTCTTCCTTTCTCGGCCAGACGAAGGGATGCCGCCCGTTGTGGCGGCGTTTGCGGGCTAATCATAGCCATAAGGGTTGGTTCTCCCCGCTGAGATGCAACAGGCTCCTCACCCTGAACGGGGATTAAGTCCTCCTCCCCTATGGATGGCTGCCTTTCCGAGGTGATCCCTCCAAGATCCGTTTCACTGATGAGATCCTTTTCCAGGATCTTTCTCGTTGGTGATGGTTTATTGCGTGAGGCGGGAGAGGTCCCGGAACTTGTTCCATGGAGTGGCAGACTCGATACGCTGCGTTGGCTGGAAGAACCGTCTTCTAGTTTCTGTTCCTGGATTGTCCTCTTGGATAGTACTGGTCGTTGCGGCCCTGGCCTCCTTGGTGGGGCGGGAGGAAGGGATGAAGAGGGCAGCACTCTCCGTGAAGGCCGACTCGAGCTCGGCAAAGAAAGACCATATTCGCTCAGCTGAGCGCAAGATTGAAGCAGAAAAACCACTAAAAGCCCGGGTAAAAGCAATGATTTACAGTCAGGGGGATTCATTTTCCGTGCTCTACTCCGATACGTTTCTTGAAAGGCGTTGCCTCTCTTTCTCGGCCAGCTACAAACCCGTACCGAACTCCGTCGCTTGGCATTTCTTTTTCCTGTCGTTTCCCTCACCCCTAGGTACCCATACCCACACCGTACAAAAATAACATAAATTCATACCCATGCTCAATCGCATTCAAGGACGCTTCCTGGGTCGAATGCCTTTGTTTCACTCTCCTTTCCTCTATGTTAAAAGAATAGTTAGCTTCGAACTAAAGCCTTTTAAAGAGGGAGTCTTAAGATGACGTTTGGGTTTCTGCAAATTGGGTTTACAGACATCATAGATATAATCTTTGTGGCGGTTTTACTCTGTACTGCCATTGTCTGGATAAAAAGAACACGTGCTGCATTTGTACTCATAGGCATTTTTATCCTTGGGTTAATTTATCTCCTCGCCCGGCAGTTCGGACTTCAACTAACCGCTTGGATCTTTCAGGGCTTCTTTGCCATCCTCTTGATTATCATTGTCGTAATTTTCCAGGAAGAACTCCGCCAGTTCTTCGAAAGGATCGCAGTATGGAGCCTCAGAAGAACCGTCCGGGAACAGCAATACGGGGTGTTGGATACCCTGGTAAAAACCCTCGCTGATTTTGCAAGAGACCGAATCGGCGCTCTTATCGTTATTCCCGGACACCAGCCCATAGGGAGACACATCGAGGGGGGAATCGCGTTAGGCGGCCGCCTTAGTGAGCCATTACTCAAAAGCGTTTTTGATATCCATTCGCCTGGACATGACGGTGCTGTCATTATCGAGAAGGATCGGATTGATCGTTTCGCCGTCCACTTGCCACTCTCCAAGGACTTTCAGCAACTGTCCCGCGTCGGCACGCGCCACAGCGCAGCATTAGGTCTGGCGGAACTAACAGACGCCCTGTGTCTAGTGGTCTCCGAGGAACGAGGACGGATTTCAGTCGCAAGATACGGACAGCTTAAGGAAGTGGATAATCTGCCGCTACTAAAATCGTTGCTCCAGGAATTTCTCAATGAGAAGTCTCCTCCCCCGGGTTCGAAAAAGTTATCCACAAAGTTTCTCAGAGAGAACTGGATAGTGAATATGGTTTCCCTCTTACTTGCTATCGGGCTTTGGATTCTCTTTGTCGCAGGCTCAAAACTAGCCCAGATCACCTATCCGATTCACATCCAGGTGGACAACTTAGCACCCGGATTAGTCCTCGAGGAAGTCGAACCCCCGGAGGTTCAGGTGACTCTTACCGGGCCCAGGCGAGGTTTTTATTTCCTTGACAAGAAAAAACTCGCGGCCACCATCGATGTGTCCCTGGCACAATGGGGTCGCCGGACCTTCAGGGTCTCCGAACAGAACATTCGCTACCCAAAGGATCTCACCTTGAAAGAGGTAACTCCCTCTAGGGTCAAGCTCTCTGTAAAAAATAAACCCCCCAACAAGGCGAAATTAAAAGCAAGACTACCGGGCTCACAGCAAGAGACGAAACCTGAGTAGGCCAGCTAACAAAATGCAGTGGCAGCAAGGTTCCGCTTGATCTCGTCCGTATCCATGACCATCGCATAAACCCGCTACCGACCCAAGCAATTCACGACGCAACGTCTGCTAGAATTTCTTCAACGGCTTCCCGCCATCCAGCGGTGCCACTCTTTTGAGTCCGTTTGATGTGCCGGATCTTATCGCCGGCCTCATGATTATAGGAACCATCGATGTTTCTGACTAATACAGCGATATCGACTTGAGTGAGGAATGGCAGATCATTGGCCGAGTTTCCTAACCCCACGGTTAAAAGCTCGGGACGAGACCGGCGGAAAAGATCAAGAAGGGCCTTCACTGCATTTCCCTTGTCATGACCGCCTGTCACGTGAAAAAATTCTCCTCCCTGGATCACCTCCATTCCGCTCGCTCTTAATGTACTGATGAGGCAGTCCGAACCTCCTTCTTCGACGATAAACGGCTCGTCGAATTCGCGCTTCCGGGCTAGGGCAGCCTGCTCTTTGCTCAGGCCTGTCAATTCAGAGATCTCACCCGGTCCCATGGAACCAAAGGATCGAATCCTGACACAAGAACGTTTAGCTGCTGCAGTAAGCGTGCGACGTAAGGCAGAAACTTTGGTGCCGAAGGTTATAACCGCCCATCCGTCGATAAATTCCAAACCTTGGATCGAAAAGGAAAAATAGTTCGGTAGAAGATAAATAGCCCCTCCGTTCTCAGAGATAAAGGGATCCTTCAATCCTAATTCCTGCCACAGAAAAACGATCTCGCTTTGAGTCTTACTGGAACAGAGGATCAGAGGTATCCGCAAAGATTTAAGCTTCTCGATTACCGGCAAACTAGCTTTGTAGCTGTATGTTTTCTGGTCCAGAAGGGTCCCGTCCAAGTCAGTGATAATAACGAGCTGGGACGGTTTCAACGGAGTGCCGAAATTTTGTTGGACCGGATTTTACGCCGTTGCATTTGATATTCAGGAATGGAGATCATCGGTGGACGCTCATGGTCTTGAATCTCCTTGACTTCCAAAGCGTAAGTTCTATGCTCGCGTTTAATGAGCTTCATGCTCTTATTGACTTCCTCTAACAATTTGATGCGGCTCTTCTCTTCCAATCGCTGGACGAATACATGGATAATGGCAAAGGCCATCTGAGTCAAAGCAGATAGAGGCTGGTTCCGGTGGATCCGCTCCTCTAAGTCGACCTGAGCAATGGCGCGCAGGCCGAACTGGCTGAAGATATCGATGAGGAGCCCAGTCTCGACCCCGTAGCCGGAAAAGAATGGGACACGCTCAAGGGCTTCTCTACGACCACCATATTCACCGGCCAAAGGTTGAATGATACCAGAGAGTTCCGGGAAAAAGATATTAAGGAGAGGCCGAGCCGTGAGCTCCGTAACCCTTCCGCCTCCTTCCGTATATGTCTTCCCCTCGATCTTGATCGGCCGACGATAGAAACCTTTGATGTACTGAATCTCCGGTTCCTTAAGCAAAGGACCGAGGATCCCATACACAAAGCCTGGGTGGATATTTTTAATGTCCGTGTCTATCCAGACAACCAGATCCCCTTTTAAGACATGGAGGCTCTTCCACAGGGCCTCGCCCTTGCCCCGGTAAGCACCATATTGCGGTAGAATCTCTTGATGCAGATATACCTGCAACCCGAGATCCTCCGCAATCTTCACCGTGTCGTCCGTAGAACCGGAGTCAATGAGCACCACTTCATCCAGAAGGGGCATCTTTTTCAGCAGCTTGTTTCTAACGGTACGAATGATTTTTCCGATGGTCTCGGCTTCATTCAATGCAGGAAGTCCCAAACTAATGGTCAATCCCTGTTTCACTTTCAAATCAACGAGTGTTTTGATTTCATCAAACTCTTTTCGGTGGAACGTATTCTCGGCAAACCACTTGTCTACCCTTTCGGAAAGAGGTTTCGGGGTTTCTGCCGTATCCGGCTGAACCGGCAGAACATAAGGCTCAGGCGTCTTCAACACAAGTAACGGTTTCTGGCTCTTCCTGGCGATAGTTTCGACCAAAGGTCCTAAAAAGGATGCCGTCGGTTCCGTGCCAGCGCCTGCTCCTAAGAGGAATAGGTCGTGTCCTTTGGTTTCCTCAATTATGGCATCATAAGGATCACCCTGAACTGTCAGAAGTCGTTTGACCGGAGGGTATAAATGCAGTTTTCGGAGAAATGAACGGTATGGGAGATCGCTGAACTCCGACTCTGTAATGGTTGGCTCACAGTGCAGAACCGTTACCTCCGCTTGGAACGACAGGGCCAGTCGACATGCCGTGTCCAGGGCAAACTCTGCGTACGGCCCGCCACGAACTGGCAGTAGGATATGCTCACAAGCGGGGAGATCGTCTATCCGTGCGATAACGACCCTACAGGGAGGTTGTTCCAAGAGCCGGTCGATGGTAGCCCCGAAGAGTCTGTCCTCAGAGGCCGTGTAACCTTTCCAGGGTAACAACAGCAGATCACAGCGCTCTTCCCGTGCGGTTTCTGTAATTCCCTCTGAGAGTAAGTGGGATACCCGCACAAGGGTCTTTAATTCAATTCTTCCGCCGGGGAAATGAACCTTCAACTCCTCCAAAACACCACGGGTCCGAATCGCTTGTTCCGCCCCCTCACTGAGTGAGTCCTCCCTAGGGATACGAACCACCCCCAATACGAGAATCTTTCCGTCCGGCGGGAGCAGGGCTACTCCAAGCTTGAGGTAGGCGAGGGCATGGAGAGGGTCGGTAATCGGAATAAGTATTTTCTTAAACTGCTCCATTTCGACATCCACGGGATTAGGCCTAACTTCGCTCGCTCGTTTCACTGCAAACCGATACCTCGGTGACATTTACTCGCATTCCTTGTCCACAAAAACTGACTTATATTCTAACTGATCGGCTTGTTCAAGCAAAACATCCGTGAAGTCATGGACCCGCAGTAACGCCGAAGTTTCGGAGCCTCCTGCCCCACGGTGGACCCCAAACACATAGCGGCGGTATAAGGTTCTCTTATCCCCGCCAACGAGCTTTCCAAAGGGGAGCTGGGCGAAGTAGTGCATCGGGCAATGGCCTTCCGGGACGAGATGTGTGCCTTAGCTCTCTCTCACGGGACCCCCGCGAGAAAGAAGTCGTCGCAACCTCCGATTACCAGTACCGATTGTACGATTAGCTCACCAGCACCAACCTGAGATCCATGACGTTTGTATAGGTCGGCCCAGTAATAAGGAGATCTCCAAGCATCTGAAAAAAATGATAAGAATCGTTATCCTGGAGAAACTGTTCCCCACTTAGCCCTTTTCCTTTAGCTTTGCGCAAAGTCTCTCCATCCACTATCGCACCCGCGGCATCCGTAGGGCCGTCTGTCCCGTCCGTTCCACCACTCAATACGATTACCCTTTCCAAACCTTCCATTGCCACCGCCGCTGCGAGAGCAAACTCCTGGTTTCGCCCACCTAATCCCCGACCCCGAAGGGTCACGGTAGTCTCACCCCCTGAGATAATGCACGCAGGTGGTCGAACAGGATGGCCGGTCGCCAGAATCTCTCTGGCAACGGCGACATGAACCTTGGCTACCTCGCGCGTCTCACCCGTGATAAAGCTGGATAGGATCAAGCTGTGGTATCCCAATTGGTCAGCCCTTCTTTTGGCCGCCCTCATAGCCAGGCCATTGTTCCCGACAATCACGTTCTCCACTTGCTGAAGATGAAGATCATCCGCCTTTGGCGTCTCTTCGATTTGCCCAACAGCACCTTTTTCCAGGAGTTTTCTTACAGGCGAAGGAATAACCTGCTCAATGCCGTATCGGTTGAGAATTCGCAGACAGTCGCGAAAAGTGCTCCTATCCGGAACCGTCGGTCCGGAGGCGATGCAATCCAGATCGTCTCCGACGACATCGGAGAGAATCAACGAAACTACGGTCGATGGGTATGCGAACCGCGCTAGTCTACCGCCTTTCACCTGGGAAAGGTGCTTACGCACCGCATTGATCTCGTAGATGGTTGCCCCGCATTCTAAAAGGAGCCCGGTCACCGCTTGCTTGTTCTGGAGAGTCAATCCTTCGAGCGGGTAAGGTAATAATGCCGATCCACCCCCGGATATAAGACAGAGAACCAGATCTTTATCGCCACTTCGCCGCAGCAAGTCAACGATCTCCTCTGCTCCCTGCATACCGGCTTGATCCGGCAACGGGTGTCCTGCTTCATTGATTTTGATGGATTTTAGGGGAACGGCACAGCCACACTTAACATTCACGACACCACCCTTAATCCGATCGCCCAGAAGAGTCTCTACGACTTGAGCCATCTTGCCACTGGCCTTGCCGGCACCGACAACGTAGACACCGTTATACGCGGAAAGATCATAAGTGCGCTCATCGATGATCAACAGGTGAGCCTGTACTTGGAGATGCTGGAGAAGGGCATCTGCCGCGTCGGCACCTTTTAACCCCACGTGATAGATAGAAAAAGCATCTTTTCGCATCTCGACCAAACGCTTCACCTCTTTAAATTATCCGATAGCTGCGGTAATAACAACGGAACTCAATCCAAGAGCAAGCGCGCTGGAGCATAAAGGTTCCATGCTGCTACGGCAGAGGGTCATTAGTTACGCTTAGAAGCGCTCCACATTATAAACCCAAAACGTTGGCTGGCTCTGCAACCGGCCAGCCATTCGGAGGCAAAGATAGATGGATGTTCTAGACTGGGGAGTTATAGCGATTTACATCATTGGTATTGTGGGTGCGGGAGCAGCACTGGGCCGTACTCAAGCGACGATGAGTGACTACTACCTCGCCGGCAGATCGGTAAAATGGTGGCAGTCCGGGCTCTCGACCATGGCAACCCAGCTTGGGGCAATTAGCTTCATTTCCGCGCCGGCCTTTGTGGCCCTTAAAAGCGATGGGGGGCTCAAGTGGCTCGCTTATGAGTTTGGCGTTCCCTTGGCCATGATTCTCGTTATGGCGATCATTATCCCCAACTTCCACGGATCCGGAGTTATCAGTATTTATGAGTACTTAGAAATGCGCTTTGATAAGGGCACCCGGGCCATGGTCAGTTTGCTCTTCCAGATCGGGCGGGGCCTAGCTACGGCGGTCTCTGTTTTGGCTGGAGGACTCGTTATCTCGACTGCCCTTGGAGTTACTACGACTACGGCGATCCTTGGCATCGGCTTAGTAACCATTGTCTACGACGTTCTGGGCGGCATCCGCATCGTCATCCTGAGCGATGTAGCGCAAATGCTCATTATCTTCATAGGCGTTGTTGCCTGTGGAGGCATTGCCTTCAGTATGGTTGGATGGGACGCTGCCTGGGCCGCCCTAGATCCCCAGCGTCTTACTATCCTTGATTTCAACCACTTGGGTCTAGACCCGCAAGGCACTTACGCGTTCTGGCCTATGATGTTAGGTGGCTTCTTCCTCTATGCCTCTTATTACGGTTGCGATCAAAGTCAGGTCCAGAGGGAATTGACCGTAGGCAACGTAGATGACGTCCGGAAGTCCTTGCTGTTCAACGCCTTTGGCCGATTTCCCATAGTCCTTCTGTATTGCCTTATGGGCGTTTTCGTTGGCGCCGCCGTCGCTGCTCCTAGCTTTTTGAAAAGCGCGGCTCAGACTTTAGGATCAGACCCACAAGTTATTACGGCGACGCTCCAGCGGGATCCGGATCGGATGGTGCCGATGTTTATCTTGTCCTACCTACCACACGGGTTGATAGGATTTATCTTTGTCGCCATTCTCTCCGCCCTCATGTCCAGCCTGGATTCGGCCCTCAATTCCATGAGTGCTGTGACTGTGAGAGATTTCTACCAACGATACTGGAAGAAAAAGGCCAGTGACGCACACTACTTACTGGTATCGAAAGGCTTTACGCTTTTGTGGGGCGTATTCTGTGTCACTGTCGCGCTGGTGTTTACCGCCACCCCGGAGGCTACCAGGCAGACAACGATCGTCCTCATTAATGCCATTGGTAGTGTCCTCTATGGCCCAATCCTGGCCGCTTTCCTGCTCGGGATGCTAACTAGATGGGCCAGCGCACGAAGTACCAAGATCGGTATCGTTGCAGGGGTGATCCTAAACGTTTGCCTGTGGCAGTTCACGACGATTTCTTGGCTTTGGTGGAACTTCACAGGTTTTGCAATGACGGTTCTCGTGTCTGGTGCAATCTGCGGTTTGGATCATACGCCCAGAAAAACCGCTCCGTTGGCCCCAACAGACCCACCCCATACGCACTGGTCGACGGTTTACGTAATGATAGGTATTTATTTCTTTATTATGGTAGGTATCTGCCGGATCATGGAAGGGCTCACTTAACCCTCGCCTAGTAAGCTCCGTGAGTTTTTACCTTTAACGCTCTCCAGTAATACCAACTAGGGCTTTAGAACCCAGGGGTATGATGAAAATAAAACACCCTCTGTCGTTACGAGCTGTCGCGGACTCGAATGTAGTCGGTACAACGGCCCCCAACTACTGGCGGGCTCTGCTGTGTGGTGGCCGTGCAGACTTGAGGTAGCGGTAGTAATCGCTGTCTGTCGTGAGCACCAGCACGGAATCTTTATTTTGACCCTCTTTGAAAGCCTCCAGAGTTCTGGAGAAGGCGTAGAACTCCGGGCTACGGCCATACGCTTCCCCGTATATCTTGGTTGCAGTAGCATCCGCCTTACCTCGGATCTGTTGAACCTTTTTATAGGCACCCGAACGAATCTGCCGGAGTTCTTTCTCCATCTGGCCCAGGATCTCGGCACTTCTTCCTTCGCCTTCAGACCGGAAACGCGTAGCGATTCGCTTCCGTTCCGAGATCATTCGAGAGTATACTTTTTTCCGTA
The DNA here is from genome assembly GCA_046757725.1 of Binatia bacterium. Taxonomy (GTDB): domain Bacteria; phylum Desulfobacterota; class Binatia; order UBA9968; family UBA9968; genus JBHHYU01. The sequence goes on along the minus strand of JBHHYU010000047.1, from coordinate 3,086 downwards.
CGCTCTCAACATAATTTAGGCGCTTGATCCGAACATCCTTTACCTCAATCCCGTACTGCGGGGTGATCTTTCGCACCTCCGCGAGGATAGCGCGGGTGATCTGCTCGCGGCCCAGAGCAATTTCCTTTTTAAGCTCTTTCACCAGTTCCTTGGGCGCTTCTTCAAGAATCTTCCCCTTGGGGCTTTTCCACGAGGAACTCCGGACCAACTCAACCAAGGCATTAGAGGAGACAAGGTCGCGCACCACGGAATCGATGATGTCATCCAATCGGGACTGGGCCCCGCTTTCGGTCGCTACATTTTCCAGGAACTTTTTCGGATCAACGATGCGCCACCGCGCCGTGGTATCCACCCAGATAAACTCCCGACCTGCCGTCGGGATCTGGTTCGGGTCCCCATCCCAGATGAGGAGCCGTTTGTCAAATCGCCGCACATCTTGAATAAACGGAACCTTGAAGTGCAGACCCGCTTTCGTGATCGAGCTTCCCACGGGTCGACCGAACTGTAGGATGACCGCTTGCTGGCCCTCTTCCACAGTGTAGAAGGTGCCGGAGACCACGAGGAGGACCACGATAGCCAATATGCCTAAAGCGTACTTCATTGTGGTGTTCATTTCTTTTTCCCTTCTTTTGGTAGAGCCGTACGCAGGCCGGAGTCCAGGGAAAGCCAGGGAACTAGCGCACGCTGTTCACTGTCTACGACATAGACACCTTTAGCCTTCGGCAGGATCTTACTCATGGCCTCCAGATACAGCCGGCGCCGCGTCACCTCTGGAGCCTTTTCATACTCCTTCAGTATTGCGAGAAACCGTGAGATCTCTCCCTGCGCCCGATTGACTCGCTGCACCGCATAACCCTCAGCTTCGGCAATGGTTTGTTTTGCCTCTCCTCTAGCCTTGGGGATTAGCTTGTTGGCCTGCTCCTGAGCCTGGTTGATCATACGTTCGCGATCCTGACTTGCCTCATTCACCTCATTGAATGCAGGCTTCACCGGGTCCGGCGGAGTCACGTCCTGAAGCTCTACGGTCACGAGCCGGATCCCCATCCCGTAATCATTCAAAATCTTTTGCATCTCTTCCTGTACTTTACTGGCTACCGCGACCCGGCCCACCGTCAGCACATCGCTCCCGAGTCTATTCCCAACAACCCTACGCATAACGGCCTCTGCAATATCGCGAAACGTTTCCCCCGGTCGCCGAACCTGAAAGAGGTAGCGCACCGCATCCTGGATCCGGTACTGAACGATCCACTGCACGTCAATAACGTTGAGATCCCCGGTGAGCATGAGAGATTCGTTTGCGAAATTACCGCGCGAGAATTGCGTCCGCCTACCGGCCGTTCGGGTCCTAAAACCGAACTCCTGTTTAAGGACCCGAGCCGTAGGAATACGAACAGCCGTCTCGACACCAAACGGGAACTTGAAGTGAAGACCCGGACCTGCGGTTCGAACCACACGTCCGAAACGCTGGATCACTGCGGTCTCCGCCGGCTGTACCGTATACCAACTAGACCAGAGAAAGATGAGAAGCAGCACCAACACCAAAACGAAACCTACGCCGCCACCACCGGGAATAAATCCCGCGAATTGGCGTCGAAGTCGCTCTAGAGCTTCACCCAGATCTTCCGGCCACTGTTCGTTCGCCATAACTACCCCCTTTGGCCCCCTTACCGTCAAATTCTGTAACCAGATCCCCCTACACGATGCCTGCCATTATTTGTTCTATTACTTGATTCACACGAATCTTACAAGCCATCTCTCATTCTGAGCAGATTTTAATTTAACTCAAAAATGTAGGCCCTTTCGCTTTCAGAGGTTATTTTTGCCCAATCTATGTACGGATTTGAACGTATTTGTAACTCTAGGAATTAAGTTCATCTTGGATTTTTCTTCATCCGAGGGGCATTTTCCTAAAAACCAACCGTTACTAACTTCCTGAAATAATTAGACAACTTCATATTGTGGCCTGCGATAGACCTAATCCCCAGCTTTATGCCTAGCCTTCCAGTAACCTGCCTTAACGGGTGGCCTTATCTGGTATCGTTTTTGCTCATTATCTACCGGCGAAGGCCTAAGCGAAAAGGTAAAAAACCTCAGTTAGGTCTTGACAACGTGTGGTTATCCTAGGCATTAGTAGAAGCCCCAGTCAAAACAAGGAGGAAATCATTATGGCACTCTGGAAAGAACCCACAGAAAAAGAACCCTTCGGCAGGGCAAGCGATGAGCCCAAGCCTGCTATAGCCTCGGCGGAGTCCGCACGGAAAGTACGAGGGCCCTCCGAACCCTTTAAGGAATCGGTCATCGCAGCGGGCGTGACCATTGAAGGAAAGATAGACGGAGAGGGAGACGTACGCGTAGAAGGTCGGTTTCAAGGTGACGTGCAGGTCCGGGGAAATCTAACCATCGAAGCCGGCGCCCACATTGGCGGCGCAATTCACGCCCAGACCGTCACTATTGCAGGGGAGGTGGAAGGAAACATCGAGGCCACAGCCCAAGTCAAGCTTCTCGAGTCGGGCCAGATCGTAGGGGATCTCAAGGCCACATCGCTCACCGTAGCTTCGGGCTCGCGGATGCGTGGTAAGGTAGACTTCGGTTGGGAGGGGCGAGATACGAAGAAGGCTGAAATCAGAAAGATAGCCGAAAAGGCTGGAAACGGATCCAATCCATGACCGGAGCCCGCACCTCGGCTGCTGGTGAAAGCCGACCATGTCCCCACTGCAAGGCAACCATTCTCAAAAGTGCCGCCTCGTGTCCTATCTGCCACCACCTGTTAAAATTCGAGGCGGTGAGGAAAGCCGCTGGGCCTGTCCCAACTCACTGCCCACTGTCAGTAGAAGGCACCATCCGTCATCCGGGAAAGGGTGCGGCTCTAGAGTATTCCATCTTGTTGGAGGTTCATGACAACACGGGGAAGATGATTTCACGCCAGGTGGTAGGTGTCGGGGCCTTTCGCCACGCAGAGACACGGACCTTTTCCCTTCGTGTTGAGGTCTCCTCGGATAGTGCCACCTTGAACTAGAACAAAGCAAAGAGGTATCAACGACTAGCCAATGTTTTGAAACGACAATGAACTACCCCGCAGCAAGCTG
>JBHHYU010000046.1:0-22453 GCA_046757725.1 Binatia bacterium | reverse complement strand
GCCGGAGTGAAGGTCAATCAGGGAGTATTATACGCGGGCGGGGAAACATTAGGCCTCTATCAATATATGGGCGTTCGAGAGTACCCCTTAACTGGTGGTGTGACATCCGTCCATTTAAGTGTTCCAATCGACCCTGAAATTAGACAATGGACTGTTCGCCTTCTTAATGCGATGGGGTGGGATGGGGTTGCGATGGTTGAATATAGAGTCAACCCGATCACAGGTAAAAAAGTTTTGATGGAAGTCAACTGCCGTTTTTGGGCACCCCTGTCTGCAGCAAATAAGCTAGGGCTAAATTTTCCGTATGCGCTATTTCGCTATGTCAGAGACGGGCAAAAACAAAGACTTCCATCGCATTACCCCATTGGGAGGCGAAATCGTTACATTAGGGGTGACGTTGTTGCCTTTGTGAATCATTGGTATAGCCGCAACCCAGATTATTTGACTCCATTACCAAGTAAAGGGAAAACACTCTGGAATTTTGTGAGCGATTTTCGGCCGGGAGTGCAATATGACGTGTTGGATCTACGAGACCCATATCCGGGCGTCCGTGAACTCATTTCCCTGTTCTATATTTACTCAGGCGCTCGCAAAGTTCTGAAATATCTCTCAAGCAGAAAAAAACGCTGGATTTCTTGAGACCAGAATTCCTTTAGTTATTAGATTGTAGAGGCACCGTGGTGGCCGATAAAAAACCACGGCGCTTATGTTCAGTTGGATCCTTTTTGTTCTTTTGAACCATCACACTGTTACTGTCGCCTACGAACCGGAATACGATAGACGAACTATTCAATCCAACCTCAGGAGACCGAATGGCGGGAGAAATCTATTCAAATACAGGGCGAATGCCCACCTTTACTTGTGGCCATGGAGGGCAGCGGATTAGCTGTCCACTGCAGGGGTTTGATGTATGCTCCCCTCTCACGCAACGATCAGCAGGGCCACGTAGGGAACGAGATTAAAGACCAGAAAGACAACTTTGAACAACCCCAGGAACGAGTAGAGGACCACGTCGAAGGTTTCTCGGGGAATGGGGAACCATGTGCTCTGTGTGCGATACACGAAATCCGGGGCGAACACAAAGAACACAATCCACAGGATCAAGATGCCGGCATTTATAATTGTGCACCACATAAAGAAAGTTGTGAGTGTCTGAATATCCATGACTTCCTCCCTTGTCTTTCTGCATCCATCGATAATTATCCTGTTTAGTATGGCACGGTCGCTAGATTCCAAAAAAAACGATGCTGATTCTCATGCCTTTCCAAAAGGCTATCAAGGATCCCGGCACTGGATCCCCGTAGTGAAAGGCCGTCCCAAAGGTGGACATAATTCCATAGTTGCCGGAAGTTAAGGTCCTGCTAGTGTGTCTACGGGGCTACGCACGTTCTTTCCTCCCCGATTGAGCCCAAGGGTGTAACTGATCGTTGCGCTGATATCCCTATGACTCAAAGCCCCTGAATGGCTCGGACGGCTAATGCCCGGTTTTTACTAGCGGGAGGACTTTTTCCCCTAAAAGATCGAGCTGTTTGGGATCCGAACGGGCCATCCCGATCATCAGGGTGTCAAGACCTTTCTGAAAAAACCCAGCTATGCGCTCGGCACACGCCTCCGGAGGTCCAACGAGGAAGTGCTTTTCGATGTCCAGCCTGACCTGCCCGTAATAGCGGTTGAGGTAGGCAGCACAGGTATCCACTGCCCTCGCTCGATTATCATCGATAGCGAGAAACGTGAGGCCTGCCTTCTCGATTTCTTGAGGGTTACGCCCCGCAGCTAAAGCAAACCCACATATTTTTTCCCATACAGAGGGGAAGTTCCCGATGGCCGAGCTACCGCAGATATATCCATTGGCCAGCCTGGCAGCTCGCTTGAGGGCCACCTCCGCATTCCCTCCCATCCAGATGGGTGGATGCGGAGTCTGAACCGGCCGGGGCCCGAGAGTTAGATCTTCGACATGAAAAAACCTACCTTTATGCGTGACCCTTTCCTCGGTCCAGAGTCTTTTCATTAATTCCACTGCTTCCTGGGCCCGGCTCCCTCGTCCCTTGAAGGGAACCCCCATGGCCGTAAAATCATTTTCCCGGCTTCCGAAACCGATGCCCAAGGTTATGCGGCCGCCGGAGAGAAAATCCAAAGTGCTCACGGTCTTCGCTAGCAGGACGGGGTGTCTAAGGCCGGCGAGAAGGACCGAGGTGCCAATCCTGATTCTCTCGGTGACAGCTGCCGCCGCTGTCAGGACCGAAAGGGGCTCAAGGTTATCGTACGCGATCCGATCGATAACCCAGAGCGAATGCAGTCCTACCGCCTCACATTTGTTAGCTACCGTTGTGACAAAGCTTGGTTGAATCTGCGGAGCCGGGTTAACAACGCAGAGGCCGAGATTTCCCATTTTTTACCATTGCCTCCCTTGCAAACTTTTTGTGTTTAGCGTCCTCCACAACTGTGATTGTAACGTCTAGCTGCCGGTGGAGGAATTGTCCAGAAGATAGAACAGGATCATGCCGGTTTTCAAGGCTCGGGATACCAAATGTGAGTAATCATAAAGCGTAGCATTCTTCTACAGGCAGGCCCGGTATCAGGTCCGGGACTGCCTTTCATGTTCAAGTAGAATGATAAAGGCTTATCGGGAGCCAGGTATAGGCTTGACACGCCTGGTGCTTTGCTTTAGAGGCTTCTTCTAACTGTATCATCTTTAAAACAAGGAGGATCGAATAATGGATGCGTTTACCTTTAAAATGAAAACGCCGTGCTTAACCGGGGGGAGGAGTCATATGCCTCTTGCTCGAACTGCCCAAGCAATCATAGGGCTTAACTATTATAGCCCTGGACGAAAAAATACCCTGCACACCCATCCGGGAGAAGATCACGCCTTTGTTGTCTTAGATGGCGAGGCTACTTTCTATGACAAGGAAGAGAAGGCCACCCTTCTAAAAAAAGGAGAGGGAATTATGCTCCCTGAAGGGTGGTACTACTGGTTCCAGAATACAGGGCAAAAGCCGCTGGCGTTACTTCGATTCAGTGCGCGGAAGAGCAGACCGAAGGTTCTCAGGGTAGATATCAAGGGCAAGACGAGGTCGGAAGATGAGGAAGGATACCGGTACGTCGATGGTAACCCGATTGAGGGGCAAGACTGGGAGATGTCCTAAGGCTTACACAATCAAGAAAAGGCACGGCCACACGTCGCTTTCTTTAGGCGCTGGCCGGGAATGCTAGTTCTGGTGAATGAAGGGGGGCGCGCCTCAAACTCTCGCTCTAACGGCTTTCCTCGGGTGCAGACGGCCCATGAAGGAAAGTTTTTTGGTACTTGGTAAAGGATCGAACCTTTCAGCCTTTTACGGAGGAAATCAAGGAAATACTATACCTTAGACCCTTCTGAGACAAGGATCATCATCATCCATCGCTGGATCGCCTTCCGCTTCTCGCTATCAATCTTTTCCGCTATGCCGTCACTGGCCCTCTTTTCTGTCATCCTGCGGAGAAGCTCTTTATAAGAAGAGTTCGTGATGATGCGGTTAAATCGGGAACGGTAGTTGTTGACGAGGCTGGTGTTTTCGGTCACGATGTCATAGAGTTTCCACTTCCCGTTTGTGAGGTGGAGCCTGTAGTTGATGGTGAAGGCACCCCCTTTTTTTGTGAGGACTTTTGCGTCTACTGCGGCGTAATTTTTATCCTGGGTCTCGCGCGTATAGAAAAATTTTACATCGCGGTATGATTCAACTCGGTCTAGGTACAAGCTTTCCAACCGATCGCGGAAGATCGTGACAAACTCGTGCTGCTCCTTTGAAGTTCGGTGCCGCCAGTGAGAACCGAGGGATCGCTTGGCATTTTCGGTAAAGTCAAATCTAGGGCAGAAAGCCTGCCGCAGTTGTTTGCGGCGCTCCTTTGATCGCGCATGGGGTTGAAGTCGAGGATTTTTGAGGACGGCTTGAATCTTTTCAAAGACCCGCCGGATCACATCCGTCGGTGTCCCTGCATTTAAAGGAGCCGGGATGGAGATAAACAGAGTGAACAAGATTGAAGCTAAATAACGCGGTTTTTTGTTTCTCATTTCGTCACCTCAGGGGCCGCGAGAGCCGGTCTATAGTCTGGGTTAGTCAGGGAGACCTATTCGCACGGTTTGAATTAGCATTAAACATGCCAAGTGAGAGGTTGGATTTTAAGAGGATTAAAAAGGCGGTCTTACAGTAAGATTTTGCCCGGAAGACACAGGGATGAGCTCTCTGGGGCGGATCGCGTACTTCAGGATGAACAAATATCGCCTGATGCGGCGATCTTTGTCCTAGTAAGGAAATTGTCTGGCATTTTCTTGTTTATCCCTGGCCGACGACTGCATTATTAAACCTTTATTGGCTTCAAGGCGGAACTTGTTAAGATAACAGCGGTTTTTCTATGTACAAAGAGGACACCATCGCAGCAGTGGCAACACCTATAGGTGAAGGTGGCGTAGCGATTGTGCGCGTGAGCGGCACGGATGCGGAACGGGTCACCAGAGAGATTTTTGCGCGCAGTGGCGGGAAAAACGGAGCCCTGCGATCTCATACCCTTTACCACGGGGTTGTCCGTGATCCAAAAGACGGAGTTGTTTTGGATGAGGTCCTCGCCACCTTAATGCGTAAACCGCACAGTTACACTGGCGAGGATGTGGTGGAAGTACACTGCCATGGTGGTCCCTTTTTAGTACGGCGCATATTGGAGCTTATTCTCTCCAGGGGTGTACGTCATGCGGAACGGGGAGAGTTTACTAAAAGAGCCTTTCTTAACGGACGTCTCGATCTGGCACAGGCAGAAGCTGTGGTTGACCTTATCCGCGCACGCACGGATAAAGGGATACGGCTGGCCTTGGGGCAGGTGCGGGGGGAGCTGTCGAAGTGGGTGGGAGAATTACGTGAGGAACTGCTCGACATTTTAGTACAGGTAGAGGCCGCGATCGATTTTCCAGAAGAAGAGATTGAGCTGCTTCAGAAAGAGCAGTTAGTGACCAAGATTGAGTCCTTGAGGACCAAGATAACCGGGTTGACTGCGAGCTACGAGTGGGGGAGGCTGTTTCGTGATGGCGCAAGGGTATGCATTGCAGGGCGCCCCAACGTGGGAAAATCGAGCCTTCTCAACTCGCTGGTTGGGGAAGAGCGAGTTATCGTTACACCCGTTCCAGGAACTACGAGGGACTTTATTGAGGAGAACATCAACCTAGGCGGGCTACCCGTAGTTCTATGGGATACGGCAGGTATTCGAGAAAGTCGCGACAAAGTAGAAAGAATAGGGGTTGAGGTATCGCTTAAACGTCTCCGGGAGGCGGAGGCGGTCCTAGTGGTTCTCGATGGATCATCTGTCACTACCCGAGAGGATTGGTCTATACTGAAAGCAGCAGATAAAAAAAAAGGCCTAGTCGTTATTAATAAAAACGATCTTCCAAAAAAGGTGGATATCCGAGAGGTGGCAACAACGGCTCCAGCGAAGCAAGTGGTTTGGGTATCGGCTAAGGAGGGAAATGGACTTGAGTATCTCAAACAAGCCTTGCGTGGACTCCTTTTAGGCTCGCGCAGTGAGCCACCTATGGTGCTAACCAACCTACGCCATAAGGCAGCCCTGGATAGGGCGGCGGAGAATCTTGCGAACGCAGATAAGGTATTGAGGCGTGGATCGCCACCTGAAATTGTGGCCGTGGACCTTCAGGAGGCTAAGGAAAGTCTTGAGGAGGTGATTGGCGTGGTCACGAGCGATCATATTTTAGAACGTATTTTTAGCAGTTTTTGCATTGGAAAATAAATACTTATCTAAGAAATAGCTAGTACACTGGCTTTCATTGGTCTGGCCGGAAGTAGCTCTTTGATCCTATGTAACAGGGTTGTTTTGGGATCAAGCAATCGCTGATAGCATCTCTAATGCGGGCCTGCACATGCACGCGTCAAGTACGGCGTACGTCTGTACAGGCTATCTCATTTTGGAGATCCTTGCTGTATATGGATTTTTAGCAACCGATGTTGTTTATAAGTTATTGAAAAATAATACTTTTAAGGTGATTTAGAGTAAATTTGTTCCATGTGAAACAACTATGAACACTAAAGAGAAAGTCTATGACATTATTGTTGTTGGTGCAGGTCACGCTGGCATTGAGGCTGCGTTGGCGGCCGCACATATGGGATGCAAGACACTAATGGTCACGCTAAACCTAGATCACATCGGCCAGATGTCCTGTAACCCTGCCATTGGGGGAATTGGGAAAGGTCATCTGGTTAAAGAGATTGATGCCTTAGGGGGCGAAATGGCCCGAGCCATTGATAAAACAGGTATCCAGTTTCGGGTGCTGAATACAAAGAAAGGACCTGCCGTGCGAGCTTCGCGGGCTCAGGCAGATAAGGCACGGTACCGTCAGAGAATGAAAAAGGTTCTGGAGAATTGCTCTAATCTGACTCTAAGACAATGCAGCGTGGAAAGCATCTTGATAAAGGCGGGTAGGGTGGAAGGAATAGAAACCCAAATAGGAGAGCGTTTTTATGGTAGGAAAGTGATTTTAACCACTGGAACCTTCCTTCGGGGGCTTGTTCACGTGGGTGACCGGAACTATCCCGCGGGACGGGCCGGAGATTTTGCTGTACAGGGGCTAAGCAGTTCCCTTAAGGAGATAGGTTTTAAGATTGGGCGGCTAAAGACCGGGACTTGCCCTCGTCTTGATGGGCGGACTATTGACTACTCTAGGTTGCAGATCCAACGCGGGGAGGATTCTCCGATTCCCTTCTCTTTTTCTACGAATGATATCACTCAGAAACAGATACCTTGTTACATTACTTATACAAATGGCCAAACACACGATATTATTCGTTCTGCATTGGATCGGTCCCCAATGTATTCGGGAATCATCAAAAGCAATGGGCCGCGTTATTGCCCATCGATTGAAGACAAGGTGGTCCGTTTTGCTGGTAAAGACAGACATCAGATCTTTTTAGAACCAGAAGGGTACGATACAGTCGAGATTTATCCCAACGGTCTCTCCACAAGCCTTCCTCTGGACATCCAACTTGCTATGGTTCATTCCATTGAGGGTCTGGAGCAGGCTGAGATTATGAGGCCGGGCTATGCCATCGAATACGATTATGTGGAACCAACACAATTGTATCCATCATTAGAAACAAAACTGGTTAAAGGGCTTTACCATGCTGGTCAGATCAACGGTACCACGGGATATGAAGAGGCTGCCGCGCAGGGTATAATTGGAGGGATTAACGCTGTTCTAAGCCTACGGGGTAAAGAGCCACTTATTCTAGCAAGAGACCAGGCTTATATAGGTGTTCTCATTGATGATTTGGTAACTAAGGGGACCGATGGCGAACCTTACCGAATGTTTACCTCGAGAGCTGAGTATCGCCTTCTTTTGCGCGAAGACAACGCTGATCTACGGCTCACAGAAATCAGCTATAGGCTCGGGCTTGCGAGCCACGAGTCCTATCACCGGGCTCAGGAAAAGAGAGAACAGTTAATTGAAATATTAACGCTGCTTAAAAATCGCCGGGTAGTACCGACAAGACAGATAGAGGACAACCTCCGATCTATAGGATCGTTTCCATTACATAACCAGACTTCCCTTGCACACCTATTACGCCGTCCAGAGATATCTTTTTCCGACATGGTTTTATTTGCTCCTGAACTGGCAAGGGTTCCTACGGTATTGGGTCTACAAGTTGAAGTGGAGATAAAATATGCTGGTTATGTCAAGCGCCAACTTGAAGTCGTTGAAAGGTTCAAGAAGATGGAGCGGGTACGTCTCCCGGAGGATATAGACTATTCATTAGTTGGTGGACTTTCCCGAGAAGCATACACAAAACTCACGCGCGTGCGCCCGCGCTCTCTTGGTCAGGCCTCAAGAATCTCTGGGATCACCCCAGCAGCAGTCTCTTGCATTTCGGTTTATCTAAAAAAGCGGAAAAGGGCTTAATTACCCGTATAGATATAGATGTACCAGTGGCGAAAACCTAAGACAAGGAGGTCTTCTTAATCCTGTTTATTCTCTTTTCTGCTGGGAGCATGGATACACAACGGTGATTATTTTCACGTGAAACATTTTTTCTTTTCTTTTAGCTATATCTATGGTAATAGGTACTGAAGTGAGATGATTTGTGTAACTAATTGATTTTACAGAATATTTTATGCGTAGGGTTATCGCTATTGCCAATCAAAAGGGAGGTGTGGGAAAGACCACGACAGCCATTAATTTAGGTGCATCCCTTTCGGTTATCGGGAAGAAGACGCTCCTAGTCGATGTTGATCCCCAAGGCAATAGCACAACCGGACTGGGCATTGACCGGGCCGATTTAACGAATAGCCTTTACGACGTGCTTATAGATACTAGTTCTGTAGGCGATGTTATTCACAAAAGCGAACTCCCTTTTCTCTCGGTTGTACCGGCCGCCAGGGATCTTATTGGTGCCGAAATCGAGCTTGTGGATGCCGAGAATAGGGAATGGCGTCTAAAGGAAGCGCTTAAATTGGTTAATCAGGATTTCGACTACGTTCTGCTCGATTGTCCTCCTTCATTGGGCCTCTTAACCCTGAACGCGCTCACGGCTGCAGATTCCCTGCTCGTCCCTCTGCAGTGCGAGTATTATGCCCTTGAAGGTCTCAGCTCTCTGCTTGAGACGTTAAAACTCGTTCAGAGAAGGCTAAATCCCGGCCTCTTTCTCGAGGGAATTTTATTAACTATGTTCGACGGCCGAAACCGCCTCTCACATCAGGTTGCACAAGAGATTCGCTCCCATTTTCCTGAACGCCTTTTTCGTACCATAATCCATCGGAACGTGCGCCTGAGTGAAAGTCCAAGCTTCGGGAAACCAGCTCTCCTTTACGATGTCCAATCTACCGGAGCGCAGAATTACTTAGAGTTGGCTGCAGAACTAATCCATAATCAAGAGGAGGAAACTGGCAGTGCAGAAAAAGGGACTGGGTAGAGGCCTTGGGGCCTTGATCCCGGATGTAGATCTGAAACGAGATACTCCTAACTTTCAGGTAGCGGTGGGTAAAATTGCATCCAATCCTTTCCAGCCGCGTCACGTTTTCGATGAGGCAAAGATAGATGAGCTGGCAGCGTCTGTGCGTGATACAGGGATTCTTCAGCCTCTATTAGTACGCCGTAGCGGGGACGGGTATGAGTTGATTGCTGGAGAACGGCGCTTGCGAGCGGCCTTAAAATCTGGGTTAAGGGAAGTGCCGGTTATTGTCCGGGAGGCAAGCGATAATGAGTCGTTTCAACTTGCTTTGATCGAGAATCTCCAACGCGAGAATCTTAACCCCATAGAAGAAGCCAACGCCTTTCAACGGTTTCAGAAAGAATTGGACTGGAGCCAGGAAGAGATCGCTGGAAAAGTAGGGCGGAGTCGCTCGGCAATTGCTAACTCTATGCGTTTGCTTCTCCTTCCCGAAGAGGTTCAGCAGGAAGTGGCTTGCGGAAAACTCCCGGTAGGGCAGGCCCGTGCCTTGCTCGCGCTGGAAGGTAACGCACTAATTATCTCTATGGCCCGGAAAGTTATAACGAAGGGATTGTCGACTCGTGAAACCGAGCGGCTGGTTAATCGTCTTAAACCTGGCAGGAGAAGCAAAAGAGGGGCGTCTGTCACGGACCCAGAGATGCGCTCTCTGACCGAAACCCTGCAGCGCTCCTTGGGCACGAAGGTTCGGATTGCACACCACGCAAAGTCGGGTAGGGGCAAGATAGAGATCGAATATTATTGTGAGTCCGATTTGGAACGCATCATCCAGGTGATGGGAGGGAGTAAGGGTTAGAGTTGTACTGGAAAAGCTGCTCTATGGAAGCGTTTGCCATGATGCCGCTCATTGTAGCTTTCACTAAACAGGATGTTTTGGACGCAGTTTTGGCATTTCTCATATAAGTCTCAGGGTCGTGAGCAAAGTCGAACCACAGGCCCGGGCCGTTGGAGAGCTCGGCCGAAGAAGACGGGAGGGTAGCCATCAGGCAGTAACCTATGGCCTTAGGCCGGAAGGTTTTTTCCTGAGGAAACACTCTTTTTGACAGAGAGTCGAAGAACACGTAAACGCCGCCAAGTGCGTGTAAACAGGCAAAAAATCCCCGTCGCCAACAGGGTTGTGTCGTGAAGGCAGGACCCCTACCCTGAATTACCCTTGGTTTTTGGGCAACGGACTATCATTGTACGGAGTGCACCCCGCCAGCACCTTCGTTGGGTCAACCCCCCCCTCTTTTTTGTGGATAAACAAGCCACGCCCAGCCAGCTAGAACTGGAAGATAGCAGACGCTGCTTCGTTATCGTGACAAATCTCGGCATTCGGCGGATTCGGGTCGGTTCGAACTTCTTGTTGCAATGGGCGCCGCGGCATCATACATAGAGCTGATGGCACTTATTCTTAGGGAAACAGATCTTAAACCACTGTACAGTGACCCGTCCTCCATGGATGGGCTGCTGGAAATGATTGAAGATTCCCTACGTGCCCATATTAGCGGCAAGGTGCCCACTCAAGTGCGGTTTCAGATGCCTTTGGTAGACCCGAAGCGAGAGCTTCGTTTTATGACTGCCACGGTGCCTGGCGCGGGTGAAGGCGTACGGGTAACTCCGCTCTTTCGCGGTGGGAGGGATGCCCATTTCAGTCTTTTTTTTGATGGACACTGTGGGGACTTGCTTGCCCTGGTTGCCGGTGGCGAGCTCAATGTCTGGCGGACCGGTGCTCCAACCGGGGTCGCCTCTCGTGTTCTTGCGCAGCCGGGAGCGAAGCTCTTGGCTCTTCTCGGTAGTGGGCGTCAGGCGAAGGGACAGCTCCTCGCCATACGTAGAGCTCTACCATCGCTAGAGGAAGTCCGAGTGTTTAGCCCGACGGAGAAACACCGGACACGATTTGCAAAAGAGATGACTTCCTGGTTGGGTATCCAGGTCGAACCGGTTGATAATGCACGAGCAGCCATCCAGGGTGCCCAGATCGTCAGCCTTGCCACAAGCTCCCGCAAACCTGTGATCGAGTCCGACTGGATTTCTCCCGGCATGCTAGTCAGCTCCATCACGAGCGGCCAGCTTCCTCAGGATCTCGTTGCTCGTTCACGTGTCATTGTCTCGTGGAAGGAAGAGGTTTTAGAAGGTAAGCCGCCACGCCAACCCTACGCCTCGATGATTGCTTCTGGGAACTGGTCTGCAGATAGGATTGCGGCAGAACTCGGGGAGGTAGTGCTCGGCAATTTACCGGCACGTCTGTCCGAGAGAGACATTCTTCTTTTCGAATCGGTGGGCATGCCCGTATGGGATACAGCGGCCACTTCTTGGGCCTACCGCTGGGCTCTACAACACAAGGCCGGCACATCTTTCTCGCTAGCATAAGCCAGAAGAAAGGAAAGAGGCGACAGGTACGGAGCCGACTCCGTCCGGATCTGAGCCTTCCCATTAACAAGGTTATTCAGCGCCTGTGGCGCCACAGCAAGAGGTTTTGCAGCTTCCGTCCCGGTGAGGCCTAGATAACGCGCCAGTTTGCCTGGACAGTAACCCTCTAGAAGTCTCTCAGGTCACCTTTAAAGCGGCGCGGTCTATTTTATATTCACTCCAATATCCCCTTACTTATTCTTCCAACAGCTTCTTTAAATCTCTCCACTCAGTAACCGGTGGAGAACAAGTAAAGTTATGGCAGACATAAGCCGTCGTCTTGCCGTCTATCTGGGTTTTTCCTTCTAGTAGCGGGGAGATTGCTTCTGAAGCGTCGGCTGAAGACTCGCCGGGTTCAACTACATGAAGAGTTTTATTTGGGAGATAAACAGAGTGGATCTTATGCAGCAACTCCCGCGTCGCCGGATCTTTTTTTTCTCCTAGCAGAATAATCTCTTTAGGCTTCTCGAGATACAGCTCCAAAGCTGAGAGCATGTGGGCGAGACCCAACGGCTGCTTGTCCATGATGTCGTAATAGAGACGCAAGCCGTTTTCCGCCTTCGTGAGATAGTCTTCCTTCCCCGTGTAGTGATAGAGCCTCACGAGACCGTGGACCGCTGAGGCATTTCCTGAGGGTATGGCGCCGTCAAAAACCGGCTTGGTCCGACTAATAAGCTGTTCATTAGATTTTCCCGTATAAAAGAAAGCGCCGGCGGTATCATCCCAGAACTCATCAACCATTGTCTCACCCAGTTGTAAGGCCCGTTTTAAAGTGGAGCGTTCCTGAGTCGCCTCATAGAGATCCAAAAGACCAGCGGTCAAAAAGGCATAGTCATCGAGATAGCCACGGAGTTTGGACTGGCCTGCTTTGTATGTGTGGAATAGTAAACCGTCCTTGACCATCCGTGTGAAGATGAAATGGACTGTTCTCTCAGCTGCTTGAACATAGCGCGGATCGGTGAAGGACTTGATGGCCTCTGCAAGGGCAGAGAGTACGAGGCCGTTCCAGGACACTAAAATCTTCTCGTCACGAAAAGGTTTTATCCTTTTCTCTCTCTCTTGAAAAAGTTTTTCCCTCGCAGCCGCTATTATTGCCTCTAGCTCTTCGATATTTCGCTTAAAGAGCCTGGATGCCTGATCCAAGGTCAAGATGGGATGGAGGATATTCTGTCCTTCAAAGTTGCCAAAATCAGTGACGTCGTAAATGCGGCAGAAGATCTCGGCCACATCCTGTCCTAAGATCTCTATGATTTCTTCGGGGCGCCAAACAAAAAACTTTCCTTCTTTTCCTTCACTGTCGGCGTCTTGGGTGGAATAGAAACCCCCTTCGGGTTGGAGCATCTCGCGTAGCAGGTAGTCCAAGGTTTCTCGAGCGATGCGCTCAAAAAGGGGATCCTGGGTAATGCAAAAAACTTGCGCGTAAAGGCGCGTGAGCTGGGCGTTGTCATAGAGCATCTTCTCAAAATGGGGAACCAACCATTTCTCATCTACGGAGTAACGATGGAAACCGCCGCCCAGATGGTCATAGATTCCCCCCTCGGCCATTTTGGTTAATGTGTAGGTTGCCATTTCCAGGAAACGGCGGCTATGAGAGCGCCGGTGGTAGCGCAGAAAAAGCTCCAGAACCCCAGGGTTGGGAAACTTCGGCGCTTGTCCCAAGCCACCGTAATTGTGGTCGTAGGCCTGAGAAAGTTGTTCGGCACTCTGGACGATGACATCGGTGGAAAAAGGATGTTGACTCTGTTGAAGATTCGCGAGGCGACTAAGACCGGCGAGAATCTGCTCAACAGTTTTCTCTATCTCTTGCTGTCTTTCTCGATAGGCCTGAGCTACCGCGTTAAGAATCTTTGGGAAGCCGGGTACCCCGTAGCGATCCTCAGGGGGAAAATAGGTGCCACCATAGAAAGGCTTTCCCTCTGGGGTTAGAAAGACTGTCATTGGCCAGCCCCCACGCCCTGTGAGCATCTGCACTGCATTCATATAGATCTCATCCAGGTCGGGACGTTCCTCCCGGTCTACTTTGATATTGACAAAATCCTGATTCATCAGGGCGGCGATTTGCTCGTTTTCAAAGGACTCCTTCTCCATAACGTGGCACCAGTGACAGGCGGAGTAGCCGATGCTCAGAAGAATCGGTTTATCCTTCTGCTTCGCCTTCCGAAGAGCATCCTCTCCCCATGGATGCCACTCGACGGGATTATGCGCATGTTGCAGGAGATAGGGACTGGTTTCGTGAACGAGATCATTTGAGTGCTTGGGCTTCATTGGAACAACTTTTTAACATATCGGCGGAGGCAAGCAAAGCACATAGAGAGGAAGATTCCTTGTATCCACCAGTTTATTGACGTAAGATTCGATAAATTTGTTTTCATACAGGCAAGTTTCCCCGTGTCCTATCATTAGAAATGAGACGCGTAATTTTCTGTGGTTCCATCGTGAAAGTTCGGCTTTCACAGCATCGTTTTTTTCCTAAGCGCGTTACCATCCCCAATGCTTCCCTTCCTAAAATCTTACTTTGAGTCATTGGTGCTGTTGTTGCCCTTCCTGACCCACGAGGGTGGTCTTGGCACCTCCAATTGGTATGCGAGAACATCTGAGGTTAACGAGGTGCGTTGTGGGCAATGAGAGGGAGAACCTTCTAATTCTAGCTCAGATAGGAGAAGTGCTCGCTGGCGAGCTATCGCTGGAGAAGGCCTTGAAAAAAACCTTGCCAAAAATCCTTCAACTCGTTGGCATGGATTCGGCGGGAGTCTATCTTCTCAAAGACGAAGGCGTGACCATGGAGTTACTTTACACGGTTGGTGTTTCCCGCCGTTTCGCCTCCGACATGGCCAAAGCGCGAATTGACTGCGGTATTCTGGGAAGGGTCTTCAAGACAGGGAAACCTGTGGCACTGCACAGGATTAGTCCCCAATATTCCTTCGCCTCTACGATTAAAAGAGAGAGGCTCCATGCCATCGCCTATATCCCGATTCGGGCCAGCGGTCGGCCTAGCGGAATCTTTTGTCTATCCAGTCATAAACCTTACAGCTTTAAGAAACCTGTTTTTCGCCTCTTTTCAGCCCTCGGACGACAGATTGGCAGTGCCTGTGAAAGAATCAGGGTCACCAGCCAAGCGGAGCACAGGAGGTCTCAATTGGAGAATCTCTCGCGTTTGAGTCTCGAATTCGGGTCTGCCTCGGCCGCAACCGACCTCTTTCGCAGGGCCGCTCGGAAAGCCAAAGCCCTCTTGCTGGCAGATTGGGCCGGAATCAGTGTCCTGGAGGGAGAAAATCTCTATTTAGCGGCGCAGGCGGGCAGCAGGTTTAATCGCAAGTCCTCTCTGGGCAAAGGCAAGTGCCTAGTTGGGCGGGTGATTCAACTTAGACGGCCTCTGGTGATAAAGGACATTAAAAACGTATCCTTCCAGCTCCGTGAGCAGGAACCCGTACCCTTAAGGCGTGGGTACAAAGCCTTTTTGGGTGTGCCCTTGGAATTGAGAGGACACATCATGGGGGTTCTCTCGGTAAGACGCCGGGAAGTGGGAAAGTTTTCTGCAGAGGAGGTGTGGCTTCTCCAGGGAATAGCCGAGCAAGTCGGCATAGCATTTCATAAACTCAAGCTGCTGGAGGAAAAAGAACTTGTCCATCAGATTCTTTCCGGCGTTCACAATCTGGATCTCCAGGCATTGCTGGACCGCCTGACTCAGAAAATCGTCGACTTTTTTAAAGTAGACATGGCCACCATAGGGGTTCTAGGTGAAAATAAGCGGCGCACTGTCCAGTCTCTAGCGCGTCCACCTGGCGTTGGTATGAAGATCCGTTCTGAAACCCTTCCGATCGTTGCGGGTACAAAACAGGAGTGGATCTTGAAACAGAAGAAGCCGCTCCTGATTCCGGATCTTCAGCGAGATAAGAAATTTGTCCGTGATAGTTTTGCCAAGGATCTCGGGATGCGGAGTTTTGGTGGTGTTCCGCTCGTTGGAAAGGATCAAAAAGCACTCGGCGTGCTTACCGTTGTGACCCTGTTGCCGCGGCGTTTTCGGCCCGATGAGATTCGTGTTCTACAGGAACTGGCCTCAGCGGCATCTATTGCCATTGACGGAGCCATGCTGGTGGATACGATTTCCAAGGCGTTACAGACAAAGGTGGATTTTTTAAACACATTTTCACACGATATCCGCACCCCAGTCGACGTCATTATCGGTCACATCAACCTTATTCTGGAAGGCTATTTTGGACCTATTACCGCGGAACTGAATGCAAGAATTCAGTTGCTCAAGAGAAACGCTGAAGATCTTCTTGCTATGCTCAATCAGACTCTGAGTCTTTCGCGCCTGGAGGCCGGGAAGGTCTCGCTGGACATCGAGACATTTAAGCTGAAAGAACTTGTTTCAGAACTGGGGACCAACATCTCAATTCTCGCACACGCAAAAGGATTAGAGTTTCAATGGGGAGTAGAGGCACAGTGTTTGGTACGGGCCGATGGACATAAGGTCAAAGAGGTTCTGCACAATCTTTTGACCAATGCCATCAAGTATACCGAGAAGGGGCGCGTGAGTTTCCGGGCAGGCATTGAATCGAGTGGCGATCGTATCTGGTTTGAAGTTGCAGATACTGGACAAGGAATTCCGGAGACGGAGCTTACGGATATTTTCGAACCTTTTCATCAGGTCGCGGCCCCCTCCTCTTCTAGGTGGCAAGGGGTAGGGTTAGGCTTGGTAATCGTCAAACGGCTATTAGACCGTTTAGGTGGTAGCATTGAAGTCACGAGTACTGTCAACGAAGGCTCCGTGTTCAAAGTTATCCTTCCCCGAGTCTTCGAAGATCAGGCACCATAGGGTTTAAAGGGACGGTAGACCTCGGTCCCGAGATTCCGGCTGGGGGGGGGACGAGCTTAACAATCTGAGGCTAGATTCTCCGCCGCATCTCCTGCTTCAGGTTTGGTGCGACTTTCAGGATGTTTCCTCGTTACTTACAGGGCCGAAAAGGAACGCTAGTAGAGTCGCTTAGTGATTTACCGGTAAATTTCTTTTACCTCAATCGATTCAACCCGCCAACGGTCCAACCTGATAGGTTCACTATCGCCGAGTTGGGTGTGCCACCAACTGAAACTTTGTCTGATAATATCTTCCAACTTAAGTCCGATCTCGGCATTGCTTCCACCAGAAATGTCATCGTTGATCAGTTCGATGACAACCTTTTTCATAGAGTACTTCCCCTTCGGCGCGAAATCATTTGCTCGGCTTGAAGTGTGTTGGTATCCTTGGTTCCGTATTCCCTTCGGAGCAACGCATGTACCTTTTTCAAGAGCGCTAGATAATCTTCTTCAATCTCGCTTTCCACCTCAGCCGGCAGATTAGTGAACTCTCGATCAATGTTTTGAAGCCAGCCCAGTAGATATCTTTCCTCTACCTTCCTTTTGCTATACAGGTAGCCCTCGAGGCAACCCAGCCGGGAACCAAGGTCGAACAGGTGCCGACTTGAAGACTCGGTAGAGGTTTTACCCATCGAATTGCCCTTTCACACTGTCGGAACCAACAAATAATCTATCGCAGCTTCAAGTCAAAGGCTACAGGTCCCTTCTCACCTCGCCGGGTTTGAAATTGCACGGAATCCCCTTCATTGCAATCTTCGAATTGTACTCGTGGACTCAGGCTCCCGCGGTGAAAGAAGACCTCGTCGCTGCCGTCATCTGGGATGATGAATCCGTAGCCCTTTTGTCTGATAATTTTCTTGATAGTTCCCGTCATGCGATTTTCCTCCTCGTTATTAGAGCCCGGAATCTCCACCTCTCTTTTCCGAACCCTTCCCTGATACGATTAGGGGAGAGGGCCGCCAAAAGTTCCCTCCTTGAACGCACCGTGATTCTATTGCGTCAGGCCTCAACTGTCCTTATGGCTGAGAGGTTGGGGAATCCTTTAGGAACCGGCCCACCTCCTCAATCAAAACGTCGGGAGGGGGCAGCTCGCCGATATGAATGGCCCTTCCGTTGACAATAACCGATGAGGGGCTGATGCCGAGAAAGAGGGTTTTTAGAAAGGTCAGAATGGGGGGGTGGTATCGGCGATAATCCCCTAGGAGCACTGGAATGAGGTAGATCTCGTTCCGCGGGTCCACGACATCAATTTCCACTGTATCCCCATATTGTTTCCGCAATGCTAAATAGAGCGCTCCCACCCGATCCATAACGCTCTTCGCGGGGGCGTAATCCGGTACCTGGCGGGAGCCGAAGGCTTCAATCCCCTCAAGGGTCCCCGCGCAGTCACTGCATGTCAACGTCTCAGCATTTTCTCTAATAAATATGATTCTGGGGTTCACGACTTACCCCCCGGCGCCCACCGCTGCCTCTTCAGCGCGTCCGGCTCCTTTCATCGCTTGAACGGATTCCACGACCATATACACAGCACTGATAAGTATAACAGCTCCGATCAGGAATAGGCCCCAATTTGCCTTTACCCAGAAGTTTTTCAGAACGAAAAGCATGGCCCACGTAGTTACAATGAGTAGCAGCACCATCGGGCAGAGCGTGTAAACCGTGGGTCTCTTGAGCTTTTTAAGGAAAACACTGATCACCAGTAAAGCCAAGCTCGCCAGCAGCTGGTTGGTGGTTCCAAATAGGGGCCAGATGATCAGCCCCCCTTTTCCCTGGCCGTCATGGAGAGCTAGAAGGGCGGTCGTCCCGGCAGCGATAAACGTTGCTACCCAGCCAATCTTGAGAAAGGGGATGTCTAGCAAGTCACCCATCTCCGCTGTTACATATTTCTGAAGTCTTAATCCGGTATCCATAGTGGTAGCCGCAAAACTCACGACCACAACGGCTGCAAAGGTAGCACCGATAACGGGGGTTATGCCAAAGGAATGGTGGAGGATATACCCGATCCCGTTGACGAAAGCGCCTACCTTGGCCCCAAGGCCGGCAGCCCCACCCCATGTTGCGTAGTGCTGGCTCCATGCCCCCGCAGTCGCAAAACCTGCCGCGCACGCCAAAATGGTTGCGATAGCTAAACTTCCTTCTCCCAGAGAACCCAGATAACCCACAGGTCGTGCGTCAAGCTCACTGTTGAGCTGTTTCGATGTGGTACCGGAGGAAACGATGGCGTGAAAGCCCGAGATGGCACCACAGGCGATGGTGACAAAGAGAAATGGAATCATAGCCGGCGCGCCTGGAGGACTCAGACGAACGGCAGGTGCCACGATTGGCAGTCCCCCTGCGGTAAACGTGCCGACAAGAACTGCTAGGAAAACCACGCCCAGACCAAGGTAAAGCTGGTGTCCGTTAATGTAATCTCGAGGTTGTAAAAGGACCCAGATGGGAAGGAGCGTGGAGATAAAACCATACCCGACTAAGACAAGGACCCAGGTAACAATCGGGGTTCCTATGGCTGGGATCTTGACCTCCCACCCATAGAGCCCTGCCAGGATCACAAAGAGATACATGATGGCGACAGCTGCGATGGAGGGCAGAAGGACTCCTGCTTTTTTGTATCTATAGAGAAGCCAGCCGATAACCAATGCAATAGGTATCTCTATGAAGATCGGAATAACCGAAGTGGGATAGCGAATAAACAGGGCTGCAATGACCAAGGCAAAAACCGCGTTGACCATCAAGACCAGAAAGTATATGACGATAAGGAATATTGCTCGGGTGCGCTGGCTTATGAGACTTGCCGTCAGGTCGCCAATGGACCTCCCGTGGTGCCTTGACGAGACCCAAATGCTGCCAAAATCATGTGCCCCTGAGCCGAATATGCTCCCCACAACAATCCAGAGAAAGGCTGGAAGCCACCCCCAGATCATCGCTATGGCTGGTCCTACGATAGGTGCAGCACCGGCCACGGACACAAAGTGGTGACCCATGAGGATGTGTTTATTCGTGGGCACATACTCGACGCCATCCTCGAATTCGTGAGCCGGGGTCTTAAAATTCGGATCAAGCCTATAAATTTTTTCCGCTAAGAACTTCGCATAGGTACGGTAGGCCAGGTAGAAAAGACCTAAGCCGATAAAGACTAGGACTATGGCAGGCATAGACACTCCCCCCCTTCGATAAGATTTTTGCCAATCACCCCTTTCAAGGAGCAAAATTATGCCTTAGAGGTTCTTCTGTCAAGTAGGATCCGTCTCGGCTCGTCAATAGGCTCGAGTTCGCTGCCTGTACTGGTGTTGACAGGCCGTCTCTATGGCTGCACACTTGACTGCATGGCAGTTGAGAGAGTCTTTCTGGCCCAACCCCGCGGATTTTGTGCCGGCGTAGAGATGGCCGTAGAGACAATGGAGCGCACCCTCAAAAAGTATGGCGCACCGCTCTATGTTTTCCATGAAATCGTGCACAATCAGCACGTGGTTCAAGATTTTATCCAAAGAGGGGTAACCTTTGTTCAATCTATAGAGGATGTTCCGGTAGGAGCGAAGCTGATCTTCAGTGCCCATGGTGTCTCTCCGGTGGTCTGGGAGCAGGCTAAAAAAAGGCAGATCGAGGTTGTCATTGATGCTACCTGTCCTTTAGTGGAGAAGGTACATCGCGAGGTGCGCAAGTTTGCGGCCCAGGGTTATTGGGTCATCCTCGTCGGTGACAGAGACCATGATGAGATTGTCGGCACCCGCGGCGAGGCCCCGCAGCGGATCCGGGTCGTAGCCGACATCAAGGAGGCCGAACGCGTCACCCTTCCAGACTCCAACAGGGTTGTGGTTCTGACTCAAACCACCTTAAGTATCGATGATACACGGGAAGTGGTCGAGATCTTGACGCGGAGGTTTCCTAAGTTGATCACCCCATCCAAGGAAGATATTTGCTACGCCACGCAGAATCGCCAGGATGCGGTGAAAGAGATGGCTCGCCACGTCGAGATGGTTCTCGTTATTGGGTCGACCAACAGTGAGAACTCCAATCAGCTCTGTCGGGTGGCTCGCGCGAGAGGCATTCCGGCTTACCTCATCAATGACTACCACGAGATCGACCCGGCATGGCTGGAAGGTGTTAAACGGGTGGGGATCACCTCTGGTGCCTCGGTGCCGGAGCGATTAGTTCATGAAGCGGCAGCTTACTTTAGGCAACACGGAGCCGAGGTAACCCGCATAGGTCTCACTGAAGAGAATGTTCATTTCACCCTCCCACCCGAAATAACAGACGTAACCTGATCCTGATTCGGTCCCCGGTGGATTGATCGCAGATCTCATACCCGAGATAAACTTCCCAAGCGTTACCACAAAAAAGGTATCCGCCTACCAAAAGACATTCTATAGAGCGGAACGATCCTGATAAATCCGGTAGTAATCCAGACTCACTGCTGCGATCTCTGCCTGACAATGGGCCTCCGACCGGTTGCAATCGTCTTCCCGACCACCTTTGCGGTGCACCTCAAGTCTACTTGAATTTTGAGCCGATGCCTGATAGGAAAGCGCCCTGTAAGGCTCTAAAAGAGACAGAGAAAAGAAAATCTTGCCACCGACAGCGAGCAAGTTTCCAGGCCTTTGACATAAGAGGTGCTACGCGAATTCTGAAGGTTTTTGAACCCCCTCTAGTTTTTCAGTGTCGTTCTGAAGGGAGGATTTAAACGTGGGAAAGGATAAAAATGTTTGGGTATTTTTCTTGTTCGCTTTTTGGGCCATCGGTTTAGTGATGTCGGTTTCGACTCATGCCCAGGAGTCCTTCCAGCCTTCGACCGTCAACCCAGTGCCCGTTGCTCCAACATTGTCTTCCGAGGGAGTCTTGTCTCCAGCGCCAGGAACCAGGATTAATCCTGGGGATACGGCCTGGATGCTCACGTCCTCGGCACTTGTGTTGATGATGACTATTCCGGGCCTATTCCTCTTCTACGGTGGACTCGTGCGCGGAAAAAATGTGCTAGGCACAATCATGCATAGCTTTATCATTGTGGCCCTGATTAGTGTGCAATGGGTCCTCTGGGGTTATAGCCTTGCTTTCGGGCCCGATATTGGGGGAATCGTCGGAAGCTCAGCCTGGTTTGGATTAAATGGTGTAGGGGCTAATCCGAACCCAACTTATTCCGCCACCATTCCTCACCAAGCGTTTATGGTTTTCCAGATGATGTTTGCCATCATTACCCCGGCGCTCATCACAGGTGCCATTGCGGAAAGGGTAAAGTTCAGCACGTTCATCGTCTTTGTACTGATCTGGGCGACATTGATTTATGATCCTTTGGCTCACTGGGTGTGGGGTGGTGGTTGGATGGGAGAGATGGGAACCTTGGACTTTGCCGGCGGTACCGTAGTTCACATTAGTTCCGGCGCTTCGGCACTAGCAGCAGCGCTCATCTTAGGCAAGCGGATCGGCTATGGGCAAGAGCCTATGCCCCCGCACAATCTCCCTTTCAGCGTGATCGGAGCCTCTTTACTATGGGTGGGCTGGTTTGGCTTTAACGCAGGGAGCTCGCTAGCCGCTGATGGTTTGGCCACTCTCGCCTTTGTGACAACCAATACGGCGACGGCGGCAGCTGTCCTTTCCTGGATGGCTATGGACTGGCTTTTCAGGGGTAAGCCAACGGCACTAGGAGCTGCCAGTGGAGCCGTAGCTGGGCTTGTAGCCGTCACGCCTGCAGCAGGTTTTGTTGGGCCTATCTCTGCAATCATTATTGGGGTCGGTGCCGGCATCTTTTGCTCGGGTGCCTGTAACCTGAAAGCCAAATTGGGCTATGATGATTCCCTGGATGTAGTCGGTGTCCACGGAGTCGGCGGAACCTGGGGAGCGCTTGCGACAGGCCTTTTCGCCTCCAAGGCCATTAATGAGGCCGGGAGCAATGGACTCTTCTTCGGTAATGGTGGGCAGCTCTGGATACAGTTTGTTGCCGTGGTGGCCACCTGGATCTTTGCGTTTGTCGGAAGTCTGGTTATACTCTACCTTCTCAAGGCAGCGATGGGGCTCAGGGTGTCGGAGGAAGATGAACTTCTCGGACTGGATTTAAGCCAGCATGATGAAAAAGGGTATACGTTGTAAAAAATCAGTAACAGGGCTAGCCCTCAATCAAATAATGTGATAACAAAATCAATCGGTGAGATCTTAGTTCATCAGAAGGATAAGAGAGGAGCCAAGGGATGAAGGTCAAGGAAGTACTGGAATATGCGAGGAAGCACAGGGTAGAGGTAGTG
>JBHHYU010000045.1:0-22677 GCA_046757725.1 Binatia bacterium | reverse complement strand
AGGTACAAACACTCAACGGTTATCCTTTATTGAGTTTGTTTTTATTTTGGACTGCCGCCCGGTTATTGCCTTTTTTCAGTGGCAATGTCGCCTTAGATACCCTCGCCTTTGTGGATAACTTATTTATTCTCTTCCTAATCATTGCTGTGGTCCTCCCTCTCCTGAAAGTCAGACAGTGGCGAAACATCCTGATCCTGGCAACATTGCCCTTGTTGTTAGCTAGCAACGTTGTGTTTTATTTGGGGGCACTTGGAAGATTATCTCATGGAGTACACTTTGGGTTGTACTCAGGCCTATATTCAATTCTTACGCTAATCTTTATCATGGGCCGAAGAATCCTCCCTTTCTTTATTGAGCGAGGCGTAGGCTACCCCGTTAAACTAATGAATTGGAAATGGATCGACGTTTCAAGCCTAGGGATCTTTTTGATGTTCTGGATTACCGACCTGAGTCGCCCAACTTCAACCATAACTGCTGGTCTGGCCGGACTATTATTTTTCATTCATGGAATCAGGTTGTTTGGTTGGCATACAACGGGAATCTGGAAAAAACCATTGTTATGGATTTTGTATCTTGCGTACGCTTTCATTGTTCTGGGATTTGCTCTAAAAACATTCGCAATTGTCTATGGTATCTCACCGTATCTAGCGGTTCATGCTTTCGCGTTTGGAGGCATTGGCATGATGACGTTGGGGATGATGGCTCGTGTCTCTTTGGGACATACCGGCAGGGACGTGCATAACCCGCCGAGATTAGTGAATGTGATCTTTATAACACTATCTTGTGGCGCTCTCGTCAGAATCATTTTTCCTTTGTTCGATAACTCACTTTATACTTTATGGATTGCTGGATCCCAAATTTTATGGATAGTCGCGTTTGCCACGTTTTTAGTTAGCTACTTTCCCATACTCATATATCCAAGAATTGACGGCCGTTATGGATGATATCCTCGACGAGGTATGCCAATGTTCGGTTCTTCCATCAACCCGGCTGCGGTTGCGTGTGTTTTGGGGCGGCAGCTATCGTGTTTTTCTTGTCATAGGACACTTCCGGATGCTCGGATAATTAATTTCTTTTATTCCGAGAGGTTAGAAATGCCTATTCTAGCTATACATTAAATATGGCTAGGGTTTCTGTCGGGATTAGCGGTTTTTATTTCCTTCTATATCTTTCTACCGCCGGATTGACTCCCACGGTCTTGCCTTTATCCCACAGGTAAAATCCCTTGTTGTTCTTAATCCCATAAAAGCCCGAGGTGACGAGTTTGCAGAGGAGGTCAGGGGCCTTGTAAGCCGGTCCAAGCTCCCGCTCTAAAACCCCCGCAATAAAGAGCGTCGTATCCAATCCGACATAATCCAGAGTCGTGATCGGTCCCATCTTGTGACCAAGGCACAAGGTGGTCTTGTCCGCATCCTCGCACCTCATAATACCTTCCTCCACAACCTTAATAGCCTCCAATAAAAAGGGCACAAACATGCGATTGATGCCGAAACCAGCTTTGTCTTCAGCAAAAATTGGCTCTTTACCCAACTCACGACAGAAAGCAGCAACCTGTCCCCAGGTTTCGTTGGATGTAAGAAATCCGCGGATCAGTTCGCAGCCAGGTTGGACTGGAACCGGATTCATAAAATGCATCCCCATGTATTTGTCCGGGCAGGAGTAAGCACTGGCTAGCCGGGTAATAGAAATCGAGGAGGTATTAGAAACAAAAATCCCCTGATAGCCCATTTCGGACAGGGAAGAACTTATTTCGTTCTTAGCTGTTTCATTTTCGATAATCGCCTCGATTACGATGTCGGAATGCAGCAGCGCGCTACGATCGGTCGAAGCCTGAAGGCGGCCAAGAGTCTCCTCCATTTCTCCGGTTGGAATCCCTCTCGTGCCACCCGATTTCTCGTGACTCTGCACCATGCGCTGCAAGCCCTCCTTGATCCTTACCATCCCCTTCCCGACAATCTCGGGAGTGACATCAACCACCGTTGTATTAAATCCCTGCATTGCCGCCACCTGAGCAATGCCACTTCCCATAAGACCGATCCCTACGACTCCTACTTGCTTTATCCCTGAACTCATAATGAAGACCTCCAATCACCCCATCCCTGTTGCATGATGGTGTCTCGCATGTCTATACCCTCTCCACCATCATCGCCACGGCTTCCCCTCCCCCAATGCAGAGAGCAGCAATCCCACACGTTTTGTCAAGATCTATCAGACAATGAACCAAGGTAGTCAGGATTCTGGCGCCACTTGCACCAATGGGATGCCCAAGGGCAACCGCGCCGCCTCGAACATTCACCTTTTCCGGATTTAACCCCAGCTCCCGATTCACCGCGATGGATGCAACAGCGAAGGCTTCATTAATCTCAAAGAGATCCACATCGGCCAGAGCAAATCCGCTCTTGCTCAGAAGCGACGAGATGGCCGCTGCCGGGGCAATGGTGAACCACTCCGGCTCCCGAGCAAAGCCAGTATACCCGACAATACGGCACAGAGGTTTAATCCCCATCGTCTGCGCTCTATCCTGAGACATCACTACCAACGCTGCCGCACCGTCGCTGATCGAAGAGGAATTCCCTGCGGTAACGGTCCCGCCTTTCCGAAAGGCAGGCTGGAGAGCCTTCATTTTTTCTAAATCGAACTTGTTGACTTCCTCATCCTCGTTTACAAGAAGATCTTTATTTTTCTTTTGGGGGATCGTCACCGGCACGATCTCTCCCTTGAAATCTCCACGTCGCTGCGCGTTTTGAGCCCGCTGGTAGCTGATCGCTGAAAACTGATCCTGTTCCTCTCGTGAAATCTTATATTTGTCGGCACAAAGCTCCGCCGCAGCACCCATATGGAGGTCATTAGAAACATCCCAGAGCCCATCTTTGATAAGGCTATCCACAACCTCCCCATGCCCCATGCGATACCCGCTCCGGGCTTTCTCCAACAGATAGGGAGCATTGCTCATGCTCTCCATGCCGCCGGCGAGGACAACTTGTGCCTCTCCCAAACGAATAGCCTGAGTACCGAACATGACTGCCTTGAGCCCCGATCCGCAGACTTTGTTGATGGTTGCACAACCAACCCGTTGGGGTAGTCCTGCTCCTAAACTGGCCTGGCGCGCGGGAGCCTGGCCCAGACCTGCTGAGAGGACGTTCCCGAGGATCACTTCATCCACCTCTTCTCCCTTTGTGTGTGCCCTTGTCAATGCCGCGTTGAGGGTAATACTCCCCAGCCTCGTAGCAGACACAGGGCTAAGAGAGCCACGGAAGCTCCCGACGGGCGTTCGAACCGCACTGACGATCACAGCCTCTTTCATATCCCTCCTGTCTTCCCGGTTTGAATCTTTCAAAATTCTTTAGGAAAGCACAAACACCTTTGCTTTACCGTTATGAGTTTTGAGTAGACGCATAACCCATGCCACCATAATTGCATTACCTCACCTATGGTTTCGATCTTTTTTTCGTGAGCCATCTGCCGCAACTAAGTTATTTCCAGAATCTGGGAAATCAGAGAGCAGTTGTTACCATTTCTGAGAAACCAAAATGGCAAAGTAATAATAATTATCACCCTGGATTCCCTTTTGTTTAGTTTTTTCCTTGGTATGGAATTTGCGAGATATTTGCTACGAGTTACAACCGAAAACAGGAAAACGGTCCATGACCGCTCCAGCCATCAGGAGAAATGCTGATTTTCAAACCTCAGACCGGTACAACGCTCTGCGGTCCCCCATCAAACAGTAAATAAAAATGCAAGGAGGTCCCCAATGGTTAGTTTAAAAAAATTAGGACACATAGGACTCTTCGTAAAGGACATGGAAAAATCAAAGAAGTTTTATACGGAGATCCTTGGATTCAAAGTTTCAGACATTAATGATTCGGGAATTGTTTTTCTACGGTGCGGTACAGATCACCACACGACAGTACTGGTGCCGATGCCCGAGGAAAAAAAAGACGTCGCTTCTCCGCAGAGGGACGAAATTCAGCAAATATCTTATGAAGTCGACAGGGTGGAGGACCTTAGGGAGGCACTTCTATTCCTAAAGGAGAAGGGCGTGCCGATCGTTTCTGGTTTACAACAACGTGGTCCGGGAGGCGATAAGACTATCGATTTCCTCGATCCCGATGGGAATAACATCCAGCTCTTCTGCGACATGGAACAGATCGGCTGGGACGATGTAAGCAAGCCAAAGAAGATGTGGGCAAGAAAGCAATTGGACTGATCTCTTAAGAAAGACCCTTCGACTCCTACCTATTTATTGCAAAAACCTGTCCGGAGTTTCTTGTGACGGTATCATGCACGTCTCTTGCCGGCCGAACCATTTATAACGATTTCTGGCCACGAGAGCGTAACATTTATCACGCACGGGTCGAGGAACGATCGACAGGACACCCAATACCGGCCAGAAACCGGTAAGGCCTTTTGCAATCCCAATAGCGGCATCGCTCCGGGTCAGGCATCTGGAGCCGGCAACAAGCACAAGGGTATCTACGGCTTCCAGGGTCAATCCCTTATCCTCCAGTATTTTTCTGCCCAATTCAGACTGTAGAGATGCAAATCTGAAGTTGTCTTGAGGATCGCGCTTGATGATAAACCGGACGGAGGCTATGCAAAGATTGCAAAACCCATCGAACAGAACGACAGCTTTGTCTTCCATAAGATCCTGTGGCCGCCCTCATTCTCAGCACGGAACTACTATTCTCACAGATTCCAGCTCAGGCGGATGTTGTAAACGGGTACCCGGCTAAGCCGTTAAGGCTGGTAGGTTAGCTTTAAGGCTTTAATCTCTTTTTTAGCTCTGCGACCGTCGCCCGATATTTAAAGGCTTTGCGTCCATTTATGAAAAGAACCGGTACTTCCCCACCATACTTTTCCCTGAGATCGAGCATACCATCAACGTCGACCTCTTCCATCTCCAAGGGCACCTCCGCCGCCACCCGCCGGATGACTTCTTGCATCTCTTCGCACAGACAGCAGTCTTTCCGGGTGTAAAGTTTCAGTTGCCAGCTCACTTCGTTCCTGTGCCCGGGAGTGTAATGATCTTCTGGGGAATTTTGAGTGCGCCAAAAAAAAATTCGGAGAGCGTGCTCAATGGCGCAGGGGTGATCGTCGGTCCTTTCAATGGTCCTTTGACATGAAAACTCGCCACCATAATGGAATCTTTAATACCGGCTATCCCGGGCCCGATGAGCGGAATATAACTTACCGCGGAATTAACCCTAGGAAAAGGACGCAACGCAAACACTGCGTCAACTGCAGCGTTTGGGCCATCAATCTGGCCGGCCCCAGTGATGCCTAGGTCATCACTGTCAACGAGAAGGTTCTCCGTCAAGTAAACTCCTTTCTTCACCTTAACATCAGCAGTTAAACTACGGAACCGAATCCCTTTTTGTTTCAGATCAGGCAGTTGGAGAGAGAACCAACGGGTGAGATCCATGAGATTGAGAATTCTCACTAAGATACGAAGGCGCTTTGCGACACCATCTTTAATCTTAAATTTAAAACTTCCGGATAGATTCCGTTTCCTTTCAGCCTTCGTCGTTCCGCTTGATTCCAACTTGCCGGCAAGGTCGAGCTTTCCGGTGATCTTTCTTGTCTTGATATCAAACCATCGCAGGAATTTTTGAACAGGTACAGCCTTAATCTCCGGCTCAATGTCATAACTAATCCCCTCATGACGATCGTTGAACGAGGCCTTACCCTGAACTGTTCCGTCACTGGACTGCGCGGAAAAATTGCTGAGACGCCAAATTCTCTTGTCAAGCTTGAGATCGGTCCCAAGCTTGGAAAACTCAAGCCCCTCATATCTTCCCTTTTCAAACGATAGACTCCCCTTCGCCTCGAGACGTTTGTACCAAGCGCTCGCCCCCGGATCGATGTGAGATAGAACGTAACCAAGGTTCATATCCGGCGAATTAAAGGTAAAAGTTAATTGGGGCGTTTCCGAAGACCTCCATCGGCCGTTAAATTTGAAGCTAGATGGACCTAACTGGCCTTTGACACCACGAAAATCGAGCCCTTTCCTACCAATCCTCACCTCCCCCGCCAACTTACGTAGAGGCTGAGTGAGAAAGGGTAAAGGCAATCGCACTCCGATCAGTTTCAAAGAGCCACTAAGGCTTCGATCCTTTGATGAAGCTAAAGAACCGTGGTAACGGATCGAGCCGCTAACGGTTCCGGGATCTTGTCGAGACCCCGAGGCTGAAAAGAACTCCAACGCTGTTCCCGCATGGACACCAGAGGATGTTACCGTAACGTCAAAGGAGCCCTCTCTGGATAGATACCGGCTAAGTCTTCCCCGCACATGAATAGGGGAGTTTTCCAGACGGGCGGAAATATTTTCCCCGGATATTTCTTCGGGAGAAAAGGAAAGATCTCCGCTAATCTGTGAGAAAGATTGGCCAGCCGTACGCAGTACCACATTGTTCAAAGAGAGCTTTCCTTCAACATGATAGGGGAAACCGATCTCTTTGCGGAAGCGCAGTTGAAACTCACCCTTGCCACCCAATTCTTTTAGGCCGGCAGCGAACTTGGTCACCCTTGGTAGAAAAGTAGTGAGTCTTACTTGTTCTCGTAATTCCGCAAGGTCTAGGTCACCACTGGCCTCAAGCTCAACCGCCCCACTTCCCGTGAAGATCCGTTTGTAGCTCCCGTTAAGTTCCCCTAATCGTGAAAGGCCGTAGGTGCCCTTGAAATCCTTGTAATAGAGAACACCTTTCTCAAAAAGCAACCGGCCACTGACATCCCGCAGTGGAAGAAACGATTTGCGTTTCAGAATACCGGCTGCCCCACGCACTTCTGCATCAAGCCAGATATGTTTTTCGAAACCAATCTCGGATGCGCGGCGAATCTCGGACAGCCGACCGTCAACTCCGGCTTTGGTTAATCTTACTTCCCCCTGGACCACAGCTCTAATGAGAGGTCCCCATTTGGGGGATGCCAGAAACGCCACAGGAACATATTTGCGTAGATTCAGCAGTGGCAAGAAAGGTGTCGTGACATGTATCTCGAGATACGGATCTTTCTCTCCTAGAGAGCGCAAAGATGCCTGTGCCTTGAAACTGATGTCTTTGGATCGCAAATCAAGGCGTGGAAATCGAACCTTTCCCGGTGTCCACTCTGCTGTCAACTCCAGTCGTCCCGCTGCAGGTATGGCCGCACCAGACGGACTATCGGGCACCTCGACATTCAGCCCCTTAAAATCAATCTCCCCCGTGGCGTGAACGTGTTGATCTATGCTCCCCTGCCACCGGAGACGAGCACCGAGTGTCCCACGAATGCTTTTGATTGGGGAAGGTCCACCGTAATAGCGCCAGAGCGCCCCTACAGGTAAAGCGACCAGACGACTCTCCAGATCAAACCATACGTGTCGAATCTCGAAATTGCGGTTGGGGAATAGAAGCCTTCCTTTGGATGCGAGCCTAGTCCTCTTGCCACTCCTTTCGATGGTTGTTCTCAATGAAATTTCCAATGCTAATCTTTCTTTTTCACCGGCCGTAACATTAAGTGGAATCTTGGATCCCGCGCGAGCCAGGTTTTTGGTACGGATACGTCGAAGCGTCAAATCGATTTCATGGAAGCGAGGAACGTTCGAATGGCGCCCGTTTTGATGATCCAAAATAAGAACTTCTCCTTTTTGGACTATGACCTTCCGCAGATTAACGGTGAACTGCGGCCCTGCTTGTTTTTGAAAGGGCAGAATGTTCGTCAAATCCGGCAAGGAGATCTTACCCTCCGCATTTCGCACAACCTGAAGCGAAGGTCGATAAAGACGAATCTCGTGAAAGATCAACTTGCCCTCTAGCAGCGGGAGCAGGGCTACGCGGATCAGAATCCTCGGGGCCATGATCAAGGGACGGTTGTCCTTGGGTTCGATCACGGTAAGTTTCTGCAAGGAAATCCCAACCATGCTGCCCATCTTCAGTTCTGCCTTTCCTACCGTGACGCGCATCCGCGTTCGCTTCTCCACCTCGTTGATGACGAAACGACGAAATTCTCCCACCTGAACCAGATAGTAAAAGGCAAAAAGAACAACTCCCAAAAAAACGACTAAAGCGACTCCCGCTAGGCTCACGATTTTAAGCAATTTCTTCATGAAGGCGAACACCAGTGCGCCAAGTTATGCTAAAGGAACTTGAGCAACCGCGCAAGCCACGCGTGTCAATTTCGGCAGATTAATTGGCCATGTTCGGACTATTGCTGAAATGGGTTGTACCTTGCCTTGACAGGGTCTGGCTAACTTGTTAAAAAAACTCACGTTGGGCAATTGATGCTACGCGCGCAGGGGGGGATTATGTTGGAAAGAGAAGAAGATCTATTGAATAGCAGGGATGTGGCCATGATTCTGGACCTGAGCCCTGATACCGTAAATGAGTTCGCGCGGAAAAATATCTTGCCGGGCTTCAAGAAGGGAAAACAGTGGCGCTTTCGGAAAACGGATATCTCTTCCTATAACAGACGGCAAACAAGGGGGATCCGAGATGCCTGATTCTCAAAAGCATGGGCATGGCAGCTTGAGGTTCAACTCATGGGTGAGATAGAAGCGCACGAAAGTAGGCTCTACTCGGACCTAGCGCCCCTTTATGACAAAATATTCGGTAAAATTTTTTATTCTCGTCTACGGTGG
Source organism: Binatia bacterium (assembly GCA_046757725.1). Lineage (GTDB taxonomy): Bacteria > Desulfobacterota > Binatia > UBA9968 > UBA9968 > JBHHYU01. Next base: position 14,066 of record JBHHYU010000045.1, on the reverse strand, counting down.
GTTATCGAAGACATGCATATCCGCCGGGGGACAAGTGTCTTGGAGGTCGGAGCAGGAACGGGAACTTCCTTTCCTGCCTACCCTCGACACTGCCAGGTAACTGGGATCGATCTGGCGCCAGACATGTTGGACCGTGCGCGGGACAAAATCAGAGAGAACGGGTGGACCCACCTGAAGGTTTTAGAAATGGATGCCCTTCACCTTGATTTTCCAGACAACAGCTTTGATTATGTCATGGCCTTTCACGTGGTCACGGTGGTGCCCAATCCGATCCGGATGATGGAAGAAGCCAAAAGGGTATGCCGGCCGGGGGGGAGGATTGTCATTGTGAACCACTTTACAAGCGATATTCCGGCCCTGGGTTTTCTGACTGAGGCCATGGATCCCTTCACCCGGAGGCTCGGGTGGCGCACCAACCTTAGGTTAAAACCGTTTATCCAGGAAACAGGACTCAAAATAGAATCGATCTATAAACTCTCGAAACTCTCCCTATACACGGTGGTGGTGGGCTGTAATCAGAAGGCTGGTGTTTCGTCTTCCCTAAGACAGTCCTGAACGAACTCCTGATCCACCATTAATCCCAGGCGAAGAGAAGAGCGAGGGCTTCAAGTGTTTTTGAGGACAATCCCTTCAAGGACATTCGCAACGTCTTCACATCGATCGATCGCATCCTCTAGAGTCTCGTAGATCTCCTTCCACTTGATGACCTCTAGCGGATCGTTATCCGGCTCGAACAGTTTGGCCACCGCCGCGCGGCACACATCGTCACCATCATTTTCCAGCCGGTTAATCTCGATACATTTCTTCATAATGGATTCTGGTCCCTTCAAGTGGCGCAACGTAGACACTGCCTGCTCGATCTCCTTGACAGCCTTGACCAAAACCCCTACAAGGGCTACGGCCTCTTCTGTGGTCTTGGTAATCTTAAAAAGACTGAGACGCTCCGCACAGGCCTCGATGTAGTCCAAGACATCGTCCAGCGCAGAAATAAGACTGTGAATATCCTCCCGATCCAACGGCGTGACGAAGGTGAGATGTAGCATCTCAATGGTATTATGAGTTATGACATCGCCCTCGTGTTCAGTATCCTTGATCTGTTTGGCCCTGACGGAAACATCTTTAAAATTCCGGATCAGTTCCTCCAGTTGGGTCGCCCCTTTAAGAACCTTGCTTGCACTGCTCTCGAAGAGATCGTAAAACTTTTCATCTCTCGGAAGAATTCGCATCGTGACACTCCTATAATATTTTCTCCGAACTATCCACCCATCAGCTTGCAGCTGATACTAAAAACGGCTCTAAAAACACTGAAGCTGTACAGCCCCTTCAACTTCCACCTTCGTTTGGTTTCGCTCATGGTAGTCTACTGGGCTTCTCAGGACTGGAGTTTCTCGGGCTTGTCCTTTTTGGCAGCCTCCTCGGTTTTTTCGGGATTTTCCGGCTCTTCACCCCCCATTCCCTTCTTGAAGTCGCGGATGGCCTTACCCAGCCCGCTGCCGATCTGGGGAAGTTTCGCCGGGCCAAAGATAATCAGGGCAATCACCAAGATAAACAACAGTTCGTAAACCCCGAGCCCAAACATACACCCTCCTTAAAGTTTCTCCACCTCTCCCGCAAAAGAGAATACCGCGTTAATTCCGTATGTACAATGAGTTTTTATGCCAGCCCATTACGCCCTTCTTAACTCACGGATGACCTATCATCGAATAAGATACCAGATCTAAGGAATTCATTTAAATCCCTCGACAAAATAGATGATTTATAGTTGCAAAACGTCACTGCAACAGTTAGAAAAATAGTCCTTAGTATGGATTGTAGACCATGAAATCTCCCACGTTAGATCATCAAACGATCCGTGAAATGATCCGTACGGCTACTCCGGATCGTGTTTTAAGGTTGATCGGCCAGAGCCACCCGGCCGATCTCGCACCTCTGTTTAAGGACCTGGAGCCGGCCGAGGTGCGCCTCCTTTTTGACACACTTCTTTCTATCCGCAGAGCGGCAAAAACTCTCAAAGAGCTGCCTCCTGAACTACTCCCTGATATCCTTGAATTGATCGACGATGAAAAAGTGGCGCGTGTCATTGCCAGGCTTGATCCAGACGATGCGGTGACCTTCATCGACAGTCTGTCGGAGGAGAGAAGGGAGAAGGTCCTTGCCGTCGTAGACCCCGATCGAAGAGAGAGGGTTCAACAACTCATCAGCTATCCTGAGGAAGCCATCGGAAGACTCATGACGGACGAATATCTGGCCCTGCTCCCCCATACAACGGCCCAGGGGGCCATTGACAGGATCCGCGAGAAAGGAGAACTGGAGACCTTTTTCTACCTCTATGTCGTGGACCAGGAGGGTAGGCTGGTCGGCGTTGTGCCGATCCGTAACCTTGTGATAGCGCCCTACGATCGCACCCTCAGAGAGATGATGGTGGCGGACCCGGTACGGGCAAATGCCTCTATGGATCAAGAGGCGGCCGCCCGTTTGGTTGCCAAATATGAACTGCTAGCGTTACCCATCGTGGACGAAGAGGATCACCTTTTGGGTATCATCACCGTAGATGATGTCATTGACATTCTCGAGGAAGAAACAACAGAAGACATGTATAAGATGGCGGGGTTAGAAGAGGAGGACCGGGTTTTTACTCCTGCCAGCCGATCCATCAGGATGCGTCTTCCCTGGATGGTGCTGAACTTGCTGACGGCGATCCTTGCGGCATCCGTTGTCGGCCTGTTTGAAGGAGCGATTGAAAAGGTTGTGGCCTTGGCGATCTTTATGCCGGTAGTAGCGGGCATGGGAGGAAACGGTGGCACTCAAACCGTCACTGTTATGGTGCGGGCCATGGCCCTGGGAGAGCTGGAATTTTCTTCGGCCTGGCGGGCGGTTCTCAAAGAAGTATCCGTCAATGTGTCCATAGCGGTGGTTACGGGTGGTCTCATAGCCCTCATTGTAGCGTTTTTTTGGAAGGGCAATCCATTTTTGGGACTGGTCCTTGCACTCGCCATGATCATTAACCTGGGGCTAGTCGCAGGACTATCCGGAACGCTCATCCCTTTAACTTTGAAGTGGCTAAAGTTTGACCCAGCCATCGGCTCCGGAGTGATCGTTACCACCTTTACCGACGTCTTTGGCTTCCTCTCATTCCTGGGCCTAGCAACTATCTTTCTCCGCTACCTTACTTAATTTTCTATTTTTGAAGCCAACGGCGAAGGTAGCGAATTTTTTCTTAAAATAAAAACCGCCCCACCAATCAGGCTGTCGAAGGCAACGATAATGAACCAGATAAGCCCGACAGTAATCGCCTTTTCCGGGCTGATTCCAATCGTGGGAAGCAAAAACAGGTAGCTCCCCTCCCGCAATCCAAATCCGCTAAAGCTTACTGGAAGGGCACTGAACAGACCCACTAATGGATAGAGGATCAAGCTAAAGGACCAAGGAATTTGTACATCCAGAGCTTGACCTAACAGGATCTGTATCCAGGCCTGAATCAAGTGAACGACCAGAGAGAATATCATGGCCTGCATTACCACTTGCCGATGATTTTGATAGGTCTCCAGGACCAGGGACAATTTTTTTACTACGGGATGTTCTCTACCACGGAAATATTTGTTGATGGGAGAAAGAAGCATCCAACCGCAGATGAGCCCTAACGCTATCACAAAGGTTGGATAACGAATAAAAGCCGGAAGAGAGTATTGCGGAAAAACTAATAGTGCCAATGCACCAATCCATACCATAACAGCCATCCCGATAGCTCGATCCATGATCACAGAAGCCACTGCCGGGGCTGTAGAACCCAACCATTTGGTACGCTGATCGTGGTTCCCGTCACGGGCCAGATAAAAAACGCGACCGACATCCCCACCCACCGTACTTGGAGCCAACAGGTTAAAAAACATGCCAATAAGGTAAAAGAGCGTAAATTCCTTAATAGGGTTCCTGAACCCCAAAGGTCGCGCCAGTATGGCCCATCTAATTGAGCTGATAATCTGTCCCAAAAAATACCCCGTTAGCGCAACCCCAAGATAAGAAAGGTGGGCAGAGGAAATCACTCGAAGAAATCGGTTCACGTCGATTCTGGAAATGAGAAAAACCATGAGGCCGACACTGACCAGAATCTTAAGAAGGAAGATAACGGTGGGGTTGCTTTGTTTCATCCTTTTAACGGAGGCTGGATCAATACCTGTTCTTCATTTGGTAAGTGATCTATCAAGACCCGTCGCCCCACCACGCGAAGCCTCCCTTCGCTGTACAGCTGGATCGCCCTCGGAAAAATACGATGTTCCGCTTTCAAGATCCTGGCGCTGAGAGTGTCTACGGTATCGTCCAGAAAAACAGGGACAACCGCCTGGATGATGATGGGACCTTGATCGCACTCCTCGTTAACAAAATGAACCGTACAGCCCGAAAAGCGCACCCCGTGTTCAATCGCCTTTTTCTGGACATGGAGGCCTGGAAATGACGGGAGCAGGGCGGGGTGAACGTTCATGATGTGGTTGGAAAATTCTTTCACGAGAAGAGGGGACAGGAGCCGCATGAAACCGGCCAAAATAACTAATTCTACTCCATTGGCCCGGAGAATGTCGATCAAGACTTGATCGTAGGCCTCCCTAGTGGCAAACTTCCGGTGATCCACCACCTCAGTCGGGATATGATGTCTTCTGGCTCTTACGAGACCGAAGGCATCCTCTTTGTTACTGATGACGACACTTACAGTCGCATCAATCTTCTTCTCTTCAGCAGCATCTATGATAGCCTGAAGGTTTGTTCCGCTACCGGAGATGAGCACACCCAAAGGGACCTGCTGTGCCATAAACGCGTTTAGGGGATAAAACGGACTCCCCTCACTCCTTTCCTGATTTCTCCTATCAGGGAGTAGTTTTCTCCCCTCCTCTTCAAAGACCGGGCGACCCCATCTATTGCTCCTTTCCCGACAACCAGGATCATTCCCAAGCCGTTATTAAACGTCCGGTCCATCTCCGATTGGGAAATACGGCCAAGACGTTGAATCAGTTCAAAGACGGGAGGCACAGGCCAGCTGCCCCGGTGAATTCGCGCCCCCTGCCCTCTGGGCAAAATTCTTGGAAGATTTCCAGGAACTCCTCCTCCTGTTATGTGTGCCATCCCTTTGATGGAATGGCGCCGAAGCAAAGATTGAATTGTCTTTGCATAGATCCGTGTAGGTTCCAATAGTTCCTCTCCAAGAGTCCGACCCAGCCCCTGGACTCTATTTCTTAGTCTTAGCCCCTTATTTTCCAACAGGACTTTTCGCACTAACGAGAAGCCGTTGCTGTGAAGCCCGCTTGAGGGTAATCCGATCAGGACGTCACCTGAGACAATCGCCGCCGGTTTTGGGATCTTCCGCTTTTCCACTACCCCAACGACAAAACCGGCCAGGTCATATTGTCCACCACTGTAGAAAGAGGGCATTTCAGCGGTCTCTCCTCCGATAAGGGCGCAACCGGCACGGCGACACCCCTCCGCGATGCCTCGAATCACATCCAGGGCGATCTGGGGTTTGAGTTTTCCTGTGGAAAAATAATCCAGAAAAAAAAGAGGCTCGGCCCCTTGAGTTAAAATATCATTCACTCCCATGGCTACAAGGTCAATACCAACGGTATGATGAACGCCCATCATAAAAGCAACCTTGAGCTTGGTGCCCACCCCGTCAGTAGACGAGACAAGGACCGGGTGACCGTATTTCCGACCTTTCAGATCAAAGAGCGCGCTGAATCCTCCCACTCCCGCTAACAATCCATGACGGGCTGTCTTCAGAGCGATGGGCTGAATACGGCGCACCAGGCGATCGGCGGCAGAGATATCCACGCCGACCCCTTTATAGGTTATTCCTGTTTTCTTAGGCACGCTATGCTGTCGGTGTTTTTATGTTTATGGATCAGACTTGTACCATCATATCGTGGAAAATGGGACTTTGTCCAATACCGCTGTTTACTTGGCTCTGAAGCCATTACTTTTTAAGTTGGCTCTTTTCAAGTAGCATCGCTCGCTGAGTATGGATAAGGCTTCTTTCCTGCGAAAGGTGCTTCTCTATGGCACGTCTGAACCCTTCTTCTACCACATAGTGCATACTTGTCGTTGGTCGCGGATCCAGCCCCCGAAGCTGTTTGAAGCTCCCACCGGCACCGGCCTCAAATCGTTGCAGCCCTTTCTGAATACAATGCTCGATGGCAGAGTAATAGCAAACGTTGAAGTGCAGATAACGCTCTTCTTCGAAGGCACCCCAGTAGCGACCGTAGAAGACTTCGTGGTCCTGAATATTCAACGTACCGGCAATGATCCGGGAGTTTCGTTCGGCAAGGATTAGACAGATATGAGGGGTAAAGCGGCGGGATAACTCTTCAAAGAATTCCTGCGTAAGGTATTGACGACCATAGTAGAGCTGGTCGATGTGGCCCTTGTAGAGTTGAAACATGATGCGTAATTCCCCTGACGTTACTTCGCTTCCTTCGATGACACGAATGGTAATACCCTGCTGATGAAGCTCCCGTCGCTCCCGCTTGATTTTGGTCCGCCGATTACTCCGAAAGGCATGTAGATAATCATCGAACGAGTTGTAGCCGTGATTTTGCCAGTGAAACTGAATGCCATTCCTAGGAAGAAAACCCAGCTGTCGCAATGCCTTGACTTCGTCACTTAGGCAAAAGTTTACGTGTACGGATGAGATCTGGTTGTCTCGGGCAATCTGCATCAGGACCTTTCCCATAAGTCGAACCAGCTCTTGCCTATTCCTGTAACGGCCCGTAAGGAAGCGTGGGCCCGTAACCGGCGTGAAAGGAATACCCACAAGTAGTTTGGGATAATACCGGATACCCAGATGGTGAGCGAAATCAGCCCAATCGTAATCAAAGACGAATTCTCCCATACTATGAAGCTTGAGGTACATGGGACAGCCACCAACAAGCTCGCCGTCTCGTTCAACAATAATATGGTGAGGTAACCACCCGGTCTCTTCATTAACACACCCCGTCTGTTCCAGAATATCCAGCCAGTCCCATCTTAGAAATGGTGAACCCGGATTGAGAAGCCGGTCCCAGTCGCTGCGATTGACCTTGTTAATCTTCCGGAGGATCCTTACTTTCAGCTTATCGGTCATAAAAAAACTATTTTATCATTTACGTGGGACCACTGATACCAACGGAAGGGGTTGACATTTCAGGTAGAGGAACTAAATTGATCTAGAAGGCGTATTTATGGTCGTTTACGATCTAATCTGTGAGAAAAATCACCGCTTTGAGGGGTGGTTCCCAAGCTTTGAAGGCTACCAGGAGCAAGTCGTCAAAGGACAAATTTCCTGTCCCGCCTGCGGCACTACGGAAGTGGAAAAATTACCACACGCATGCGCCGTGCACCTGAAACAACAGAGGCGGAAGGATCCGGACAAGCCTAAAGAGACCTTGAAGATTCCGCATTCTGAAGCAGAGGCGAAGGAAATTCTCATCCGGCTCCATCATTACATCCGGGAAAACTTTGAGGATGTGGGACCCCGTTTTGCTGAAGAGGCCCGGCAAGTTTTTTGCGGGAAAGTTAATGATAGACCCATACATGGCACCTCGACATTAGAAGAGAGACAACAGCTCGATGAAGAAGGGATCCCCTACGCCACGCTTCCCAAACCAGTACTGGACAGCTAGAGCCCTTTCAGGATCTTTTACGATTCCTTACTCAAAACCTTTTTATCCTTGTTTCCCCCCCAGTGAATCATTATAGATAGTGTTCAGGCCGGCCGGATGATTACTGTCTCTGCAGAAATTTACCGGGCTCGCCAGAGATCGTGAGTCCCTTCTTAAGCTCTGGGACAACCCGAATTGCACTCCATGCAACCTCCGAGCAGGTGCTTAGTATCTTGCTACGGGCAATCTGTGTTGACGGGTCTACAACTTGGCCAGATTGAAAAAAAGAACATTAAGGTCACCTCGTCGAATGTCCGGAAACGAGCGCCGTCGACTGGACCCTCGAAAGGGTTTTTTCAAAGTATGTGAACGCACTATTGACCGCCTTGTATCCCGTTTTATTTTTCCTCACGTTCTAGGACTTTGGAACCCGTACAGCTGGCTTCTCACCCGACAGTTCTCCCTAGCGGAGACCACACTCACTCCACCTCGCTGGCCGGACGACATCTCTCACCCGCTACGAGTTCTCCTTCTCACGGATATCCATACAGGGCCATTTCTTAGCCCTCGAGTCCTTTCCGAGATTATAACCGCCTTGATGGAACTGCGCCCTGACCTGGTGGTGATCACCGGTGATATCGTAACAGGCTCCGCACGTGATCTGGATGATTTTCTTACTGTGCTTGCAAAGCTATCTAACGTCTTGCTTGGTGCCTGGTATTGTTTCGGAAACCATGACTATTTCAGCGGCCATCCTGAAACAATCAGCGAACGCCTCGCGTCCGCGGGGATCACTACCCTCAGAAATCAATCCGTTGCCTTGAACTATGGCAATGGCAAGTTCATTCTCGGAGGTATCGATGACCGTATCCTCGGAACACCCGATTGGAATCAACTGCTTGCAAGCAATGGTCCCCCCCATCTGCTCCTAGCCCATCACCCAGATTTTTTCTACGAAGCTGCGGCACAAGGCGTCGCACTCGTACTCTCAGGTCATACCCACGGCGGCCAGATCCGCCTTCCAAAAGGACCCCCGATCATACGCCAGAGCCGCTTCTGTCTCGACGAAGGAGTCTACGCGTATGGCTCGTGCATTCAAGTTATTTCACGGGGGCTCGGTGTTACCGGATTGCCGTTGCGAATTGGAGCGGACCCTGAAGCCGTCTTGATTCAGATTCACCACAAAGGAAAGCGCGTGACATCCTAATTAAAGCCCTGCCTGCCCTACAATTTCCGTCCAAGATCACGATTTTGTTCAATTTTTCCGTGTAAAAGTAGAGCACATAGATTCCCCGTTTTCTCATAAAGTTATTAAATTATAGTTAGTTACGCCACTGAAATGCCTTCACCCAAAACTTGGCACAATTTTGGCTTACTGAGCCATTAGGGGATCAGTAGGGAATTTTTGAGACAAACTCCAACAGTCGGTTTTTCTGACAGGGCGATCTTCCGTCGATCTCAACGGAGGAATAAAGAGCACAGGGTGAACAGATCTTTAATTACAAAAAGGCTCCCCTTTCTTTTAGTAGGTGTGGTTTTTACGGCCACATCTTATTTCGGCTGTGAACCTGTTTCCGTCGGCACACCGAAGACAGGACTCCAACCTAACCTGGTAAGCAACCCGAATGCCGAAAGAGCTGGAGCCCAGCCTGTGGGCATCACCACAATAGCTACGATCAAAGAACGAGAGCAAGTAGTGCTTGAGCAGAAGAATGATGCTGAACTCAAACGACAGCGTCATGAAATTGAAAGGCCGAGGCGTCGACTCAGCGAGTATTAGCAACACCGCTTAGACCGTTCCCCGAAGCAGCGTAGAAAGAGGAGAGTTATATTATGGAGAATCTACTGATCTGGGGATTTATTGTTGCCGGCGGATTGTTTTCCTTGGTTGTTACGCTACTGATTGCATCTGAACGCGAGCTGAAAAACAAGAACCGACACCTTGAGAAACTTGAATCAGAATTGGCCAAGACACCCATAACATCACCGCCGGCCGATCGAAAAGACAGCCGAGTTCCGGAGCTGGAACAGGAGATCACGGAACTCAAAGAACAAAACGCCCAACTCCAAACCGAAATAGATAACCTTAAACTCACCCTCGAAACGAACCGGGAAGTCTCACAACAATTAGATGATGAGCAGGCACAGCTACCTGAAATGGGATTGGAATTCCAGGAAGTACAAATCCAGGAAGAAGATACCCAGAGCGTAGCCCATTTCCCAGAGCGATCTCCTATTGAACAGGCTAGGAGCTTCGTTGAGGCAGAAAAATATAAAGAGGCCCTTCCCCTCTTGGAAGACCTCTTGGCAACGGACTACGGGAATCAAGAAGCTCGCCTCTTACACCTCCTGTCTTCCGTACGGCTTTATAACGTTTATGGGTATGAGAAACAAATCGAGTCACTCAAAAATCTTTCCAATCTTTCTGAAAACGAGAGAGGCCTTGCAAGGGAAATTTTCCTCATCAGAGCTGATGAGGCCCAAAGCCAGGGTAGGGAAGGAGAAATGTTGGAATACCGGGGCTTAGCCAAAAAAATCATTCTCGGACAACCCTTGCTTGAAACCCCTTTAGAGCCGGAAACAAAAGAGCAGCCCGTGCAACCGGAAGAAGGAGAACATGATCTTTTCCAACCACAAGACCGGGGCACATCAAGCCTACTAGCTCAAACGGTAGCCATGGTCTCAAAAACAGGTTTCAGCTATGGCATTTGGTTGAAGAATGCATGGTTGCAAAAAAAAGCCTATGCTATTTTTTTTGCAACCATTTTCTTATTTGCCGTACTCAGCCTGCTGGCAGCTCGTCTATGGCACGACCCAGCCCAGGAAACGACTGTGGCGGCAGAACCTACCTTGACCGCCTCAGTGACGGGAACCACCGATAAAGGGGAAGTTGACACTTCCAACAAAGAGAAAGCTAATGTAGAGGAATTTACACTTGAACCAGCCACCAACAAACCAGAATCTGGAATTCCCGGTTCGGTAACAGATGTAGCAGGCCCCAAGGCCGCATCAGATAGCATTCCGCAGGCCTCATCTGCCAAGAAACAGGTAGCGACCACCCGGACGCCCGTGCCGGCCCTAATTCGTAAGCCAAGAGCAACCTCCCAAGTTAGAACCATTGAAAAGTCCCCGAAAAAAAAGGGGGAGACTACAAAATCCCTCCCATCAGCCCAGCCCTCATGGGGGCTATACGAGGTCCTTCAGCCTACATTGGTCTACAGGAAACCTGGGGAAGAATCCCAAAAAGTCGCCCGCATAAGCGCAGGGATGAAGGTCAACGTAGTCGAAGTGCACGGAGATTGGTTAGAGATACGATCGAAATACGGTCGCCCACCTGGCTTCATCAAGAAAAACTCTGCGGTAAAGACAACCAGTCATTAATTGCCAAAAACAAGGTAAGCCAATCAAATGATATCCACCATGGGGTTTGAAACCCTGCGGTGGATGCACGGGAAGATCTACCGCCTTTCCCCCTGTAGAGTAATGAATCGCGACTCCACGGGGGCGACCTCAACGGTTTTGCGCCCATGGCAAGCCGGCGCATTTCCTAATCATCAACCTAGAGCCCCCCGCTTGGCCTCCCGTACCAGGTAGTCACAGACGCGAAAGGCGTTGGCCTCAATGGTCAAGGCCGGGTTGAGACCACCCGAAGTAACGAAAACACTGGCATCTATAATGAACAGGTTAGGCACGTCATGGGAGCGGCCCCATCTATCTACAACGGATGAACTTGGATGGTTCCCCATGCGGCAGGTGCCCATCTGGTGGTTGTGGAGTTTGCGTACCTCCGGTGGAGGGACGTTCACCTTTGTAGCGCCGGCAGCATCAAAAATCTCGCGAGAACGTTCTCCGAGAAATCTGGCTAGCCGGACATCGTTTTCGTGACTGGTGTAGGTGACGCGAGCCACCGGAAGCCCGTAGCAATCTTTCACTTCAGGGTCTAGATCCACCGCATTGCTCTCAACGGGAAGGCTCTCGCCGGTGCAGTGACTGTGAAGGTAATAGCGCCATGTCGCACGCATGGAGTCCTTGTGATTGAGTCCCCATCGAGCACCGTGGATGGGTCGCAGGGCAAGCTCGATCGGGTTTCCTCCATGGGCGCGAGGATGCATAAAGCCGCCCCTGATGAAGCCACGACGGGTGTCGGTCTCGTAGAAATCGTGGCAGACGCGGGTGCTGGATGATCCCTCATGGCCATCAAGTGGCTCCGGAAAGACGACGATGAGGGTAACGCCGGGAGAATGGAGCATCAGGTTTTTACCCACCAGGCCGCTGCTGTTACATAGCCCGTGGGGAAATCGAGACGACTCGGAAAGCAGAAGAAGCCTGGCGGTCTCCACACCCCCAGCAGCCTGCAGCACCAAGCGGGCGGGTTGGAACTGTTCGTTTCCCTCGGGGTCGAAATAGACCACGCCCGCAGCACGTCCCCGTGAGTTGAGCGGGATTTCCCGGGCTAAGCAGTGGGGACGGATTTTGCAGCGCCTCGTGGCCAGCGCCTTGGGTAGAAGGGCTTCCAGCGTACTGGACTTCGCGCCTACGGGGCAGCCATAACCCGAACAGAATCCTTTGTTGATACATGCCGCCCGCCCATCGTAGGGTGCCGAGAGGATCGCCACAGGGGTTGGAAAGGGATGGAGTCCAAGAGCTCGACAGCCCTTTTCCAGAACGGCACCAGGACTGTTGCGTGCGACTGGCAAGAGAGGATAATCACGCCTTCGTGGCGGATCAAACGGACTCGACCAGCCCTTGCCCGACACACCAATAGTCCACTCCGCCTTTTGGTAGTAGGGCTCCATGTCGTCATACGAGATAGGCCAGTCCTCAATGGTTGTCCCGGCTACGGGGCCATCGGTGGATTTCACTCTAAAGTCCGACTCGTGAAAACGCCAGGAGATAGCACTGTAGTGAATGGTACCTCCGCCGACGCACATGGCGTTGGAAAAGGTCTGTACCTCCGTTGAAAGACGCTCCGCTGGGCTTTGGATATCAGGGCGCCAGGTGCGAGGCTCCTGCTCTACAGTCGGCCATAAAAAGGGGCGCCGCTTGTAAATAATCTCGTCCCCTAGAGCGAAGTCTTCCCGTTTGTACCAAGGCCCTCGCTCCAACACCACCACCGACATCCCCGCCTCGCTGAGCTCCTTGGCGGCAACTAACCCTGAGGCCCCGGCACCAATGACACAAACATCTACGGTTTCATACTTAGGCATACTCTCTCTGTTCCCCAACTCACCTTATATTATTGAAGGATCATTTTTTCTCCGGCGCGAAATCGTCCGGGATATGGGCATCGTACGAGCCCAAGGGTGGTTGGTACCCATCAGGGAAGCTGGGGCCAGAAAACTCCAGCATAACCCAAGCCACTCGATGCCTGTTCCCCCCATGGCGTGGATCCCCGTAGAACCCTTCCATGGTATGCCTCACGAGGAGAGAGAAAAAAGGACTTCCCCTTTTTTCCAGGAGGGAAAGGACCCTGTCCTGTTGCAGCGGCTGCAAAAAACAGAATCCTTCCGCACCAAATCGATCGTGCGCCTGCTTGTCGAGTTCCTCCACTCCGTCTATATACAACTGCCAAGCCCGGGCGCCCTGTCCCTGAAGCTTGAAGAGCACCCTCTGCTGCTCCTCAGTTTTCCCGCTTACGCTGCCCAGAAGAAAATTTGCGATCTCTCTTTTCTCGGCTGGCGTTATCGTTTCCTCATTCTCGGGGGGAGTAAGGGTGTGCTCGATGTATCCGATTACCCCCGCTTCCAAAGCCCCGGGATCACGGTCCGTGGGAATAATTCGTGCTGTTGCCGCTTCGATGGTCGCCCGTTGGTGTGGCGTAAACACTGGCCGGTCGGCTTCTCGGTCATTGCTGTTCATGGAGCTAAGCCCGTCGGGACAAGTTAACGTGATCCACATTCTCACACAATTGAGACGGAGACAACAAGGTTGAGAGAAATGGATGCAGCCAACACTCGGGGAGATATTTGCCGCAGCGGAGGCGCGGTTCCAGCCCTATTCCTTTTACTACCGTGGGCCGCTACCTATGCCTTAATCATCCGAAAAAGCAGGATTCTGTCCGAATGGTGCGCCGGCCTGACTCAAACCCTTTAAACGGCAAAAGGTCCCTAGTCCTGTTTCACGCCGAAGCGCTTGCCGATATAGGTGCCAATCATGGCTAGCGTGAGGACAAGAAGCAGCAAGATGACGCCCATGGCGGAAAGCATCGGGTACTGCCCGTCCTGGTAAAGATTATAGATCGTCACCGACATTAGCTTGGTGTCTACGCTTCCCAGGAGGATGGGCATTGAAAGAACCTTGAACGTCAATGACAAGCTGTAAATAAACGCCACCACGAGCCCTGGAGCCATCAGCGGCATCACCACGGACCGGAAAGTGCGGCCCCACGAGGCGCCGCTGACCGTCGAGACCTCTTCGAGCTCTTTGCTGATCTGATGCATCGAA
>JBHHYU010000044.1:0-22713 GCA_046757725.1 Binatia bacterium | reverse complement strand
GTTTCCGTAAGCCACATTTTAACCGATAGCTGCAAACAGATGAGCTGTTTTTACGCAGCAAGCTGCGGGGAATTAACCCGTAGCGATTAAAAGGACTGCTACGGTTGAGACTTCGGGAATGCCTCCGGTAAAAACGACGGCACTCCAGAGAGTTGCCGTTTGAACGAGAACCGATACGCAAGTGACAGTGACTGGAGTTAAGTATTGCAAACCCCACCGAGCAGAGACCAAAGCCCCCGCCTAAAAAACGGCAGTGAACAGGGCTATGATCTGTGCAGACATCAATCTGATCGTTCGAGGGAGGGCTTCTGTGCGAACCGGGTTTTTAGATGCCGCGGTAGCTTGAGCCGTTTAAATGGAATAAAAAACGAGGGTGAATTTTTTCTAAACCCAGAGGCGCGATACAGGTCAACTGAATTCCTTCATAAAATCAGAGAGACGTTCTCCAATCATAATGGCAGGGAGATTCGTGTTGGCATGAGTTACCGTCGGCATGATCGAGGCATCCCCGATCCATAGATTTTCGATTCCATGCACCCGCAGTCGTTCATCCACAACGGACAGTTTATTGGAGACAGGCCCCATCATGCACGTCCCGACCCCATGATGGTAACTGTCATAGGTAGAGCGGGCGAACTTTGCCCAATTCTCCTTAGGACCTGGCTGTAAAAGTGGCCCATAAAATGCTTTCACGGTCTCACCTCGGACCAGTTCCGATACAAATTCCATAGCGGAGACCATGGCTTTAACGTCCTCAGGATCTTCCAACATCTGTGAATCAATGACCGGCAGTTCATGGGGGTTAGAATCCCTTAAAAAAACCCGACCTCGCAAGCGCTGTTCCAGCAGGTGAGCCGAAATAGGCATCATCCGTTTGATACCATGAACTTCCGTGGGCGGCCGCATGACAATGTGGAAATTACCACACTCCAGTGTTGAATCGCTCTTGATGATCAACCGGAATCGCGGAACGACCCAATCCTCCTTAAATTGCTTGGGTCCCTCAAAAGTCATATAGACGACAGCATGGTCCTGATAGTTCTGCCCCACCCCCTCCAGGGCGTGAACTACGTTGATGCCATGCCGGTGCAACTCACCCGCAGGACCGATGCCTGAAAGCATGAGAATTTGGGGCGTGTGATAAACGCCTGCACTGAGCACAATCTGGTCACCCAACACCGTCTGTAGTTGCCTATCCTTCTCATAGCGGACACCCGTAACCCGGGTACCTGAAAGCTGCAGCGAGACAACCTGGGCCTCAGGTAGGATCGTCAGATTGGATCGGTCCCGTGCAAGGTTTAGATAGGAGACCACGGTAGACTGACGCTTGCCGTCTTTAATGTTATAGGGAGACATGCAGACTCCAAGGGGATCCGGGACGTTCAAGTCCGGGCACCGCGGCAGCCCCATGCTTTCGGCACGCTCGATAAATGACCGCACCGGATCAGACATGGGCATATCAAATGTAAAGGGCCGCTTGACGTAGAGAGGCCCATCCCGGCCGTGGATTGGGCTATCCGGGTAGTCCTGGTCCGACTCGATGCGTTTCAACACCGGCAAAACCCTCTCGTAGGACCAATCCGGATTCCCCTGCCGAACCCAGGTATCGAGATCGTACCGGGTCGGACGTAACACGGACATCACATTGACCGAAGAACCTCCTCCCATGATCCTACCGGATAATGCGTAATAGAGACTACCATCTACCTTTCGCTCCGTGGGGTACATGCAGAGATAAGGAGACTCCAATAGCAAACGGACTTGTTTCGACGCATCCGCGACTAAATCGGGAATCGGTTGCGGGTCCGGGCCTGCCTCAAGCAGTAATACTTTCCTTCTAGGGTCTTCAGTAAGCCGAGCCGCAGCCGTACAGCCTGCGGAACCACCACCGGCGATAATCACATCATAGTTTTCCGACATAGCGGTTACCTGTTCAAAAAATCATCCGGCTCACACCGGGGCGCCAAACCATTCGGTCACCCGCGGTACGCTCCGAGCCGAGGATCAGAGATAATTACAGGATTGGCCGGTTTTCTTCAAGACGCTTTCGCATTCGCTGAGTAAATTCCTGCAGAAGGAGATTGGCCGTGGCCCGTAAGATCATATCCCCGAGAATGGCAAGCCGACCCTGAATCTCTGTATTAGCGTTATAGGCTATATCAGTACGGCTGTTACCCGACTCCCTGAGGGTGATCTTAACGTTTACATTCATCCGGCTCCCCGTGACTGAATCCGTCCCTTCAGTTCTGACCATCATTTCTTCAGGGGGGGCACTCTCAACAATAGTTGCCCGAAATGTAAAATGCCCAGAAATGGGACCGACGGCCGCACCGATGACTCCCTCGAAGGTTCGATCGTCGACTTGGGTTGCCTTTTCCAGACCGGGCATGCAGGAGGACAGCTCATGGATGTCCATCAAAAAATCCCAAACCTCCGGTGGGGGAACGCCGACGTCGAAATGGTCGTCAAAGATCATCGGCGAGACCTCCCCTTAATTCGGCCGCACAAGAGGCAAGATCGAGCAGCGAACGGTTTCTTAGAGCCCATAGAAGCGAGCCGCGTTACCTCCGAGTACCGCCGCTTTTTCCGCTTGGGAGAGTTCGGCGTGATTACGGGTCTCGTCGATCATCTTCTGCGCAGCGGGCAGATCGACTTCATGAGGGTAGTCCGAAGAATAGGCAAAAGGCTCGACGCCCAAACGCTTAGCCAGATAGGGGAGGCTCACATCGTTACCCTCACAACCGATCAGGATCTGACCACTTGTCAGGTAATCCGGTAAAGACCTGTTGGCTACCCCTTCCAGCTCGGCATCGCGCTCCATCCGATCCGCGATAGGGACGAGCCAGCCACAACCGCCCTCAAGAAAAGCTACCTTGAGAGCGGGATACCGGTCAAAGAGACCGCTGTAAATCATCCCCGTAAGGGCCCTCATCAAAGGTAACGGGTGATGGAGCAATCGCGAAGCAAGCCGATTTGTGAAAGTGTCAAGGCCACACCCACGGTTCGATCCGCCATGAACCCCAAGGACACAGCCTAGATTTGCCGCTGCTTCGTAGACGGGCCAGTAGTACTCGTGGGCCAGGTGCAAGCTGAGGCCTGTTGCCGGAAGCATGCCTCCTGGCAGACCTAACTCCTTCACCGCTCGGCGAAGCTCCAGCGAGGCGGCCTTCGGGTCCTGCATTGGCAGAAGTGCGACCGGGTGGAGACGCGGACTGATTCCTCGGTACCTCTCGGTTACATAGTCATTGTAGGCACGGCAAACCCTGACTGCATACGTGGGCTGTTGGATGAATCCCACGGATAGGCCCTCTGAGGTATAGAGTACCGAGTCTTGCATCTCGGCTTTTTTAACAAACTCGAAAATGTCTTCCCCGGAGCCTTTTCGGTGGTCACTCGCCAGGATCTGATGAGATCTCTTCGCCGCTGTATGTTCGTCGGATTCCGGGTAGTGAATGCCGTCAAGCCCCGGAAAGATGCTGTTCCGGGCCCTTGGAGGGTTCGTGGCAAATTCCTTGACACCCGGATCCAGGAACCCAGCCATCTCCGGGATGGACTCGACGAGATGCCCGTCCGAGTCGATAACCTTAACGTCATTACTAGCCATAAGTTACTCCCTTCGTTGTAATCAGTTCTGTCTATACGGAGATTTCGGCAAAGCAAACAAGGCTGAAAATGTTTTCTTCTTAGGGACGATGTCTGTCAAGAGGCATCGTTCATCCGGGGAACTGAATAGACGCCGTCTCACTCAATCGAAGGCTACCCCTTTACCTCGGTATTACATGTTTAACCACCATTACTGATAATTAAGGCGCAGGTGAAAACAACTATAGGGAGCAGCAAAAGAAACCCCCCTATGGAAGCTAAGAATCGTTTGCCTCAACGAAAAGACTTTACGCCGGTGATCGTCGTCAGGCGGTTAGCGACTTCCTTGACACCAGGGACTTTGGCGATGGTGCTTTCACACTGCCGCCGTTCATCTTCGTTAACTACGATGCCCGATAGTACGATTTTAGCATCATCAACTTCTATGCTGATTTGCGTATCTACGGTAGCCGGATTGCTCTGCAGTGCCGTACGGACCTTCGACTCCAGGGCAAGGTCAAGTAGCTGGCGCTGGGACTCTTCGGTTTTCCGCATTTCCGGCCGGCTCACCATGAGTTTAATGAGTTCAACACAGCTTTCAATGGAGACACGGCCAGTGTTGAGGACCAGGTCATAGTCAAGTGGGTTGCCCCATGTTTCTTGAAACCAATGGCGTATGTTAGCGCTACGTGCCAC
Source organism: Binatia bacterium (assembly GCA_046757725.1). Classification (GTDB taxonomy): domain Bacteria; phylum Desulfobacterota; class Binatia; order UBA9968; family UBA9968; genus JBHHYU01. Next base: position 18,435 of record JBHHYU010000044.1, on the reverse strand, counting down.
ATCACTGCGGTGGATTTCCTCCTGAGCAAATTTTTCGTTGTCGGTCTCCAGCCTTTCCATAAGCCACTGAACCCGCCTTTCGAAAGGAGCGCAGACGCGCACACGAAGCACATGGGAAACAGTTCGCAAGAGGTACGTAGCTCCCCATCCACGAATGAGCACGTCGCCCTTGGAAGCGTAGTCATAGACTTCCTCGGCTGAATAAACTGCCAGACTCTTACGGCTCGTTCCGAGACGTTCCACCATACTCGCGCGGCCTTCCTTGAAGCGACGGAGAGCGCTCTTGCGCTTCTTCATCTTGCCGGCGACCAGGTCGGATATCATTTCGTCCCGCACCACGGTTAATCCTAGTGCTTCGGCGGTCTGGAGAGCAACATCCTTACCCAGAGACCCCATTTCCTGCGTCATGGCGATGACTGCCATCTTGCTTTTCCCCCTGAATCCTTATTTCTGAAAACCTCCGACACCTAAGCCCGTCGGGGAAATCCCGCCAGTGTTCTCTGCATAGCCGGCAAGACGACTCACCGGGTTCCCACTGACCGTTTAATGAGAGAGTAATAGCAGTGGACCCCCATGTCAATCCGGGTTGAGCTTGCGGGCGGAGATGAAATCGCAGCCCAGGAGATTCCGGACACTAGCCAAATGCCTTTCCCGACGTCGTTGTTACACCGGCTTACGAGGGAGGCAGGTATCACAAACTTGGGTTTGAAACTAATGGTCTTAGCCGGTAGCCCACAATCCGGTAAATGATCTTTCCTGGTACAGAAGATTTACCCTATCTACTTCCTACTCTTTAGCACTATCCTCAGTGCTTACTGGTTTCTGCAGGTATCCACCCGCCTGGGCCTGGGCCAACACCGCATGGATGGTCTGTACCAGGTTACGCGCCGACTCCACGCTGAGCTCCACGGCAACCCGGGCTCCGGGGCCCTGCGCTTCATTGACAAAGTCGATGTTCAGGGCATGTTCCAGCGGCACATGATAGGGATGGTCGTACGACACGTTGACCTGGCGAACCGGGAACCAATCGTCTCTCCCCTTGCCGCTGCCATCGATCTCCGTTTGTTTGGCTATCATAGTACACATTAGGGCACTCCTTTCCGTGCTCGATTGTTGAAGGACTATGCTGATTTCGCAGGCGCACCGAGATACTTTTCGAGGAAGACGAAAACTTTCTTCCAGCCGTCCACCGCTTGCTCTTGTCGATAGTTCGGGCGGTCATAGTAGAAAAAGCCATGACCCGCCTTGGGATACATGTGGAATTCATAAGTCTTCCCGTGCTTCTTGAGTTCCTGCTCATGCTGAGCCACCTGTTCCGGTGAGGGGCTTTGGTCTTCCTCGCCGAAGAGGCCCAAGAGGGGGCAAGAGAGGTCTTTGGTGTAGTCAATCGGGGCCACGGGACGTTTGGAGTTGAGATCTTTTTTTGCCATCACAACACGCCCACCCCAGCATTCTACAGCGGCGTCCACGCCCTTTGAACGACATGCCACAAGAAAGGTGTGGCGACCCCCGGAACAAGTGCCGAAGACTCCTACCTTGCCACTAATAGTGGGGAACGAGCGCAGGTACCCCATCGCCCCTTCGATATCGCCTATGACTTGCTGGTCCGGTACGCCCCCCGCCCCACGCACCTTGGCCCCGACGTCTTCAGGTGTCCCATGGCCTTCGCGGTAGTAGAGATTGGGACTGATGGTCACGTAGCCGTGATGGGCAAATTTCCGTGTGGCCTCCCGGTACCATTCATCCCAGCCCGGCGCATGGTGGATTAGGATCATTCCCGGGAAAGGGCCGGCACCCAGGGGCCGTGCGAAGTAAGCATTGATAACATCTCCACCGGCTCCTTGAATGGTGACCGTTTCCGCCAGCATACCTTCATACATGTTTGTCTGGTACATAGTTACCCCCACGTTTTAGATAAAATTAAAAAGTTGATGGGTCACCCTCCCTCCTCACTATCCACCGTAATTTGCACCTTCTAGTAAAGTCATGGCATCCCTGTCAATAGGCCGGCAAACAATCTCTAGGTCGCTTCTCGCAAGCAAATTTGCAACCGGGAATCTGCTAAAGCGAGCTCTCAATGTTGTCCCTCTTTTTACGTATTTAAAAAAACCGGAAAAGCACATGAGGAAACATTGACCTTTCTCGGAGCCGTGTGATAGTCGAGACATAGCGTAGCAAAGGAGGAAAGGTCTATGCACATCTGTGCGATCGATATTCATCATCACTATTTCCCGCCGGGCGTGTTGAAGGAGGCCAAGGGCCACAGCCATACACTCGGAGTGGAGGTAGGGGAAACGAAGGAAGGCCGGAGTACTCTTTCCATAGGTGGTGGCGGGAGATTTATCATTCCACCCGATCTGTTGGGAGTGGAGCGCCGCCTTTCAATGATGGATAAGGGCATGATTGCTATGGCTACGCTCGAGCCGCACACCGCGTGTCTCGGCTATCGGCTAGACGCCCAGAGAGGCGAGGCCTGGTGTAATCTCTTCAACGAGGGCTTTAAGGAGCTCATCCGGCAATATCCAGCCCGTTTCGTTGCACTCGCCGCTGTTCCCATGCAGGATCCGGCCCGAGCCGCCAGGGTACTCGAACATGCCATCCGCGATCTTCAACTGTCTGGCGGTTACATCGGCACGAACGTGAACGGACAGTACTACGATAGTAGCGATTTCGACCCTTTTTGGAGTAAAGCCGAGGAATTGGACGCCTTGGTGGTCATGCATCCCGAAAATATCGCTGGTTTTGAGCGGATGGGACCTTACGGCCTGCACTTGATTTGCGGCAATCCTGCAGATACGACCCTCTCTTTAGGTTTTCTCACATACAGCGGGGTTTTTGATCGATTCCCAAACCTCAAGCTCTGTGTTCTCCACGGTGGTGGTTTTTTCCCCTATCACCTGGGTCGTTTCGATCAGGGTTATGGCGTTCGTCCCGGCGCTTACGATGCCAAGGCCTCATCGAAGCCTAGTGCTTACCTGAAGAACCTATACTTCGACACGTTAGTTTACCGTGTGGACATCCTCGATTGTCTGAAACGCCTCGCAGGATCTTCCCATCTAATGATCGGCACCGATTATCCTTATCCCCTCGGTGATTGGATGGCAGTAGAAAAAGTCCAGGCGCTGGAGATCCCAGAGGCTGAAAAATTGGAGATACTTGAGGGTAACGCGAGGCGTTTATTGAAACTGTGACGTACATGAGTTAACGTTGCCCCGCGTACCCGGATTCAGGCACATTCCGGATTACTACAGACTAAGTTACTTACGACTTTAGCCGGCTCAAGCGGCGAACTCGAACCTCTTCAGCGATCTCTATGGACATTAAGTCTTCCCCTATCTCCAGAGGACCGGAATACTTTTTTCGGGTAAGCGGGATGAGATCATCTGCAGTCATATCGCCAAATAGCAAGATGTGGGTATAGACTGCCATCTTGGGCTGCACTTGAAAAAAGAGCTCCCCCGCCTGTTCGGGGGTAGTGTGGTTCCGGGTAATTCTTTGGAATTGTGGTGTTGCCCGCAGCAACTCAGGCGGCACACCGGTCACTTCGTGAACTAACAGATCTACTCCCCGGGAGTGGCGGATCAAGTTCTCATTAAAGGTCGTGTCCCCAGAAATCACCACAGACCGGCTCCCATAATCGATACGGTAACCGAACGCAGGCAGCAGCTCCGAACCATGATCCACCTCAAAGGCCGTCACCCTTAAATTATCCGTCTCATACACCACGCCTTCCACGAAATCCTCAGCCTGGAGAGTGACCCCTTGGATAGGGTAATTTTTGCTTCGGACTTGAATATCGACGTGATAGGCCTTCGCTAAGTGCGACATCATCTCTTTGGTGCCCGCCGGACCCCACACGCGCAGGGGCAGGTTGCGTTGACCCCAGGGACGCCTAATCCAGCCGGTAAGCCACAGGTCGGGAAAGCCCACGACGTGGTCTGAATGATGGTGCGTGAGAAAACATGCGGTCACGTCGGCAAAAGGGATTTTGAGCTGATATAGGCGTTGCATTGCACCACGACCTGCATCGAAAATCAGTTTTTCTTCTCCGGCCTCCACTAACGTGCATGGCCCGAACCGATCCATGACGGGCGGCGGCGCACCCGTGCCCAGCAGGGTAACCCTAAAAACCCCCGACGATTTGTTTTTCATGAATCCCTCCAAGGCATTTATCTTTAGGGGCAAAATTAGTGGGAGAAGAGGGATAAGTCAACGGCATACTTTTTTTCCTTCTTCTAGAGTCCAGGGCCGTGGGCTTGGATATTTGGTGTGCTGATTGACATCATCGTCCTCAGGGTATTAACCTCGGAACGGTTCGGGAGTTCCCGTTAGGCTTGTTACCGGAGGGTTTTATGGAAAAGGTTCGTGATATGAGAAGCTTTGTTCGATGTCTCGACGAGATGGGTGAACTCAAACGGCTCGAAAAGGTGGACTTGAATCTTGAGGTTGGCGCCTTAACCGAACTTATGGGGGAAAGAGAGCAATCGGCGCTGCTGTTTGATAGTTTTAAGGGTTATCCGCGTGGCTACCGGATCATTTCCAACGTCTTCCGCACCTGCAGAAGGACCGCCCTGGTTATGGGACTTCCCATCGAAGCGAAGGGTGTGGATTTTCTTCACGCGTGGAGAAAGAGGGTTCGGACCTTCAAGCCCGTTCCCGTGCAGCAGGTCGAAGGGGGTCCGGTTTTTGAAAATCAGGTTGGTGAAGGTGAGGTTGATCTGTACAAGTTCCCCACACCCATCTGGCACGAATTCGACGGTGGGTCCTATTTGGGAACCGGCTGTGGAGTTATCACGAAGGATCCCGAGTCCGGGAAAATCAACGTCGGGACCTACCGGGTAATGATCCAGGCAAAAAACAAAGTCTCGATCAAAATGAACAAGGGTAAACACGGTCGGCTCGCCATGGAAAGAAGTCATGCGGTGGGCAAGCCCCTTCCGGTGGCCATCACTTTGGGACAGGAACCAAGTCTCTTTTTATCTTCGCAAACGCCGCTGCCACCGGATACAAGCGAATACGAGTTTGCGGGTTGGATGCAGGAGGCTGCGATCCCTGTCGTGAGAGGGGCCGTGACAGGTCTGCCGATTCCGGCCAATGGTGAGGTTGTTCTCGAAGGCGAGATTCCTCCTTTGAGAGCTGAAGAGCTTCCCAGGGAGGGGCCCTTTGGTGAGTGGCCGGGATATTACACCGAGGAGACCGTCGGAGACGTCCCATTGATGACGGTAAAGAGAATCTATTACAGAAACGACCCGATTATTCTGGGTGCTCCACCTCTCAAACCACCCAACAGTTACCTTCCGATCCCTCTCGGCGCCATAACGCTGTGGGAACAGCTGGAGAAAGCAGGAATCCCAGATGTCAAAGGCGTATGGGGTTTTGTGTACGGGGGGCAACCTGGTCCCTTCACGGTCGTCGCTATCAAGCAGCGTTATAGTGGACACGCGAAGCAGACGCTTTTGGTGGCCGCTGGGGCGCGGGCCGGGGCGTACGGCGGTAAGTTTGTTGTGGTTGTGGACGATGATATCGATATCACCGACCCCTATGAGGTGATCTGGGCCGTCGCCACCAGGTGCAATGCTCGGGAGGGAATTGATATCATTAAAAACGTTTGGGCGTCGGTGTGTGAACCGACAATCTCGCCTGGCGACCGAGACAGCCGGGGTTATATCAGCGATCGGGTATTGATTGACGCCTGCCGTCCCTATCATTGGATCGAACGTTTTCCAAAGGTTAACGCCTTTTCACGGGAATTCAAACAAAAAGTGGCAGAAAAGTGGAATATCTGACGTTGCTTTACTCCGGCTGAAAGTGACTGTGCTCGTCCTACAGTCATTGGTGACTGTCCACGTTGCTGGGGAAGACACCGGTTTGCAGACTTTACAGGGACTGTGGGCTTGGAAGCTCTACCGTAAAAAGTATGTTGCTCCAGTTAGGCGCAGGGGGCCCGCTCCTCAGTGGGAGCCGATAGACCTCTACTTCTCTGCCCCTAAGCACCTAACCTATTAAGCCTACTCCCCTCAAGTCGCTTCAGTATCGGCCGTCTCCCTCTCTTCGGAGCCTACCTCCTGCGCCGTGTTGCCATGCCTCCGGTTTCGAGGGAGGAAGCCTGGAGGTCTGAGGCGCAGGGACGTGGAGGCTGGAGGCAGGCCCAGGCCGTTGGAGAGCTCACCCGAAGGGGACGGGAGGGTGGCCGTCGAGGCACAGACCTATTGACTCAGGCCGGAAAGTTTTTCCTGAGGAACCACCCTTTTGAACAGGGAGCTGGGTCTAGATTGACATCAAAGGCGATTATCGGATATTTTTGCCAGAATTATCTTTCTGGAGTCGATCCTTTCTTTTCGGTAACAGCATTAGCTTAACGCACGGATAAATGCTTCTCATCAATAACGAGACAGTCGAAAAGGTCCTGGACATGAAGGGATGCCTGGAAGCCCTGGAAACGGGCTACCGGGACCTCAGTGCCCAGCGTGCAAGCTACCGTCCTCGAATCGACACTTTTGTTCCTAACGATAACCCCAGTCTTATGTTCCGCTGGGGAACCATGGAAGGGGCCTCTCGCTCACTCGAAACCTTTGCCATCCGCATGAAGTCGGATATGCTCCAGTGGCCGGATGGCAAGACAGTAGAAAAATACTGCATCGAGCCTGGAACTTACTGCGGCCTTATCTTGGTCTTTTCTACCCGAAACGGGGAACCTTTGGCAATCGTCAACGATGGCGTCATTCAACATATGCGGGTAGGGGCCTGTGCAGGATTAGGAGCGAAATTCCTGGCACGGAAAGACGCCTCCCGGGTCGGCATAATCGGATCTGGCGGTATGGCCCGGACTTATCTTTCAGCCTTTCACGAAGTGAGAAACATCCACAAGGTCAAGGTGTACAGCCCAACGAAGGTCAACCGTGAAAGCTATGCCAGGGAAATGAGTGCCCGGCTTGGTATCGAGGTGGTGCCTAAGGCCAGCCTCGAAGAGGTGGTACGCGGATCCTCGATCGTTGCCACCTGCACCGATTCTATCCAGGTGGTGGTCAAGGATCCTGCCTGGATCGAACAAGGGACCCATCTCACCTGCGTCAGGCCCAACGAGTGGGCTCCTGAGGTTCTAGAGAGTTGCGATGTCGTGATTAAGCTTGGGCGGGGAACCATCACTAACCTGGACGAAGGGATGCAACGAATTGCAGGCTATGCCTCTTACGTCGCCGGCGCTGAAACCGATTTGCAACGGATCCAAAAACCCACAGTCGATCTCTTTGAAGGCAACCATCCCTTTCTCACGGACGTTATGTCAGGAAAAATACAGGGCAGAGCGGACAAGAAGCAGAAAACGTTTTTTCTTAATGACGGCACGCAGGGGCTACAGTTCGCCTCTGTAGCCGGCTATGTATTCCATAAGGCAAAGGAGTTGGGGTTGGGTCAGGAGATCCCGACTAGATGGTTTACCCAGAATATCCGAGATTGAAATCCATGGGGCAAACTTTTTAGATCCCTTGGATTCCCATCCAAAACTGCTTGATTGCGAGACCTAACGCCTCAAGGCTCTAACTCGTTAAACTCGATGTTTAATTTTGCCCTGGTGTACGAGTAACCTCTGCCGTTATTCCCTATCTATAATTACACCGCACCGCTCACATCGGTATCTTGGGAGACTTCTTTCCACTGCCTTTATCGGGTCAAATTCGTATCGCTTCTTGCCCTCATTCTCAAAACACTCCGGACAATAGCCATCTCCTAGTTCATCAGCGTCGATTGTCAAATGGCAGTGTCTACACCGCAGTCTGTCTTTTTTCTCCGGCAAAAGTTCGAGTGTACTATGATCACAGGAAACCATATTGACGTTCGCTTTTTATTGCAGACACCAGGTCAAAGAAACTCTCTCGTTCAGCAAGTCTAAAAATAAAACTACCAGATATGTCGTCACAGTAACAACGCAGGCTTTCACGGAGGAATCAAATAACTTGATCTCAGCAAGGGGCACAAAATCCCAGGGGGTTGTAACCGGTGTCATCGGCAAAGATTTCGGTAGGGCAAGATGCGGCAAGATTTACGACATGCGTTTCCTGGCAGAGAACGTCGTTAAGTACATCGGTGAGCGAGGCACTACAGTTGGCGGCGAGACTGAGGAGATCACCGGATCGGACCTCGTGCCTGTATCATAAGGGCAAACGAACCCAAGAAAAGCCCCATGACAGCAGATCTGTGAGGCGGTGTCTCCGTTTTAATCTAGTTTGTACAGCTTTTTTGCCGTATCCGCCAGAAGCCACTTCTTAGCCTCCGGTGATAGATCCTGGCGACGGTTTAGGTCGTCTATGTTTTTCGGAAACTCACTATCCCAATGAGGCCAGTCTGAGGCATAGTAGAGAATGTCAGGGTTTAGATATGCCGCCGTGGCACCGATTAGCGGCTCGTAGTCTTCGGCATGAAGATAGACCCGCCCGCTCCGGATATAATCGCTGGGTTTCTTCTTACACAGCGGTGCCTCCACTTTACCCCGCTTTTCCCACTCCTCGTTCATTCTCCCTGCCCAGTAAGGAACCCATGAACACCCCGCTTCCATAAATGCTATTCTAAGCTTTGGGAATCTCTCCATGACCCCGCCGAGCACGAGACTCGTCATCTGGATCATTTGGGCAAACGCATGCGAAAGGGTATGAACATCGATGAACTGGTCGAACATCTCAGCGGCAAAGTAATGGGGTCCCCGGACGGTGGCATGAACTCCTACCATGCAGTCCAGCTTTTCTGCTTCCTCGTAAATGGGCCAATAGTCCTTGTGACCCAACGGCTTTCTTAAGCCCACAGCCGGAAGCATCACGCCGACCAAGCCCAGCTCTTTGATTGCACGGCGAAGCTCTTTGACCCCTTCCGGCACGTCCTGAAACGGTACCAGAGCCACGCCTTTGAGCCTGGGGCTGACTTTCTGAAACATTTCTGAGACGAAATTGTTCCACGCTTTGGCCAACGCCACGGCAAGATCAGGTTCACGAATCCAACCAAAGCCCAGGCCATTCGTCGGAAAAAGAACGGAAGTCGAAAGACCTCCCTCGTCCATGGCGTCGAGCCATTTCTTGGCGTCTTTAGCCCTAGTTCCCAAGGTGCCCCCCAGCGATCGGTCCCAGTTGTCACGCGGATAGATTGTAGCCCTGCGGTTTCGGTAGGGGGCCTCCATATACTCCCTCATTTGATCGTCTTCTTCTGTGATGTGGCCATCGGCATCGATCACTTCAATATCTCTTACCATAACGACCTCCTTAAAAAAGGACGAGCAAAAATAAAGCGAAACGGCTCAGTCTATCTCGTCAGTGTAATAGTAATCTCCGAAATCAGTGTCAATAGGCAGGTGATTCACTCTGAAAAGTGCGGTTCCTAAGGAAATTTTCTTCCGGCCTGAGGTTCTGTTAAAACTCTGGTTCAAAGCGTCGTTCGGCCCACTCGAAAAAGCTCAGCGGTGACATAGGGTTACTTCTTCTGAAAGACTTTCCCCAGCCAGGTTTTTTCCAGTCAAGCCTCTAGCCTGGCCGCTCATGGATACCAACGGCTATTCAAATCTAACCGCCAACCAGCGGGAGAATTTTGATAAACTCGATACGGCTGTCGGGGTTGAGAGTTACAACCGTATCGGGATCGACAATCCGCCTGCCGTCGATAACAACCATGGTGTCCCTGGTGGCCCGAGCGCCTTGCATGGTAGCAGGTGCATCATCTGCTGGGTTTTGTGTCGTATGTTCTGCAACCTCCTGGTGGGCTTTTTTGACCAGGAGCTCACCTACGGTTAGGGTCGCCGCGGGCAACATTAGGGTTTTTTGCTGAACGTGCTTGCCATCTGGCAGACCAAAGATGACGGTGGTTACCGTGACTTGCATGCGGCCACTCAGAGGTGATCTGCCGTCAAGGAGGCCAGCCCCAGGGTTTTCAGTTTATCGCGCGTCGGAACACCTTCAGGCGTCCAGCCCCGTAAGGCATAATAGGAGTCCAGCATGGTATCGAGTTCACCTGGAGGACAATACATGCCTTTGTGCATGCCACCCGGCACCGGTTCGTGCATCACCCGGTAGGGAAGGATATCCTGGTTGCGCCTTACCCCTTCGCGCACATTAAAGACCCGTTCCAGATTCCAGATCCGTTCACCGATGCGCTCAACGTCTCTCAGAGACAGGTCCCAACCGGTCACGGCATTGATCATGCGGGGATAGAGGTCGTTGAGCATCGCACTAAAGCCCCGCTCGCTGACAAATCGGCACTGCGTCAGCGAATCGCCCACCGCGGTGAAATGCTGGCTCTTAATGGCAAAATCCGGTTTGCCTTCGGGAGAGGTATTGTCGTGATCTGTGGCATACTGCAGCGTTGGCCGCGTATCGTGGTGACTCCCTCCCCGGGTGGCTGTGGCATAGCCAATGCTCATACCTTTTAAGACGCGCGCAGAATGGGCTGGTAACTCCAGGCCCTTGACCGCGTAGAGATATTTACAGGCCTCCTTGCCGAGCAGGTCTGCCAGCCGCCGAGAGCCCTCTGCCAACAGATCCCCCAATCCGCGCCGGTGAGCGGTCGCCTCGATGAGGTCGAGTATGGTGTGATAATCACCGAAGCTCAGATCTCCGCCGGTCCGCTCACGATTCAGAAGGCCTCGTTCAAAACACTCAAAGGCAAAAGAGAGGGTTACGCCGAGGCTGATGGTATCGAGGCCAAGTTGATCGCAGAGCTCATTGGCTCTGACGATAGAGCCTTTGTTGTCGTTGTCCAGCATGGAGCCGAGGGCAAAGATCGTTTCGTATTCCGGCATTTTCCACTCCGTGCCCGCGTACTCACCCTCCGGCACACGAAAATTTTTACCACAGGCCACGGGACACTTGAAGCAAGTTGTATCCTTTTGGAAATAGGCCTCTCTGAAACTTTCTCCGGAAATGGCATCGGCCTTGTTGTAGAATTCCGTTTGCAGATTGCGTACCCCCAGGGCTCCGAGCTTGTTGATGATATTGACCAGGATGGTCGTGCCGTATTTTTTCAGAGTGGCCGTCCCTTTGTTCATCGGTTCTCGTATCTCGCTGAGCAGAGTCTTTACGGCACCGGGGTCAGCCATGGTGGTTTTGCGCTTGCCCTTGACGGCCACAGCCTTGAGGTTTTTGGATCCCATCACCGCACCAAGCCCGCCGCGCCCGGCCACACCGTCACGGCTTTTGCCCCAGCTATGAACGGCACAAGCAAAGCGCACCAGGTTCTCTCCTGCCGGACCAATGGAAAGCGCTTCTACTCCGTCCCCCTCCCTAGCGCGAATGGTTACGTTGGAGTCGCGGGTCTTTTTACCCCAAAGGCCCGCAGCCGGCTTAATCTCCGCCCCGTTTTCATGCACCAGCAGGTACACCGGCGCCGAGGCACGACCCGTAATCGTGATCGCTTCGAATCCAGCGCGTTTCTGGGTTGCGGCGAACATACCACCGAAGGTGCTATCGAAAAATAGGCCCGTAAGGGGTGATTTAAATCCGGCGCAGCAACGCGTGGTCCCCGGAACGAGAGTGTCCGTGACGGGGCCGACCGCAAAGACGACCATATTCTCTGGTGCGAGTGGATCAATACCGGCAGCCAGGCGTTCGTAGAGCAGTCGGATCGCAAACCCATTCCCCCCCAGATAGTCCCTGGCAAACGTCTCGTCAAAAGTTTCGATCCGCACCCGACCGCTGCTAAGGTCCACATGGAGCATACGCCCAGTGTATCCGTGCATGGTTTCCTCCTCGAGTATAATCCTGGACCACCTGGTATCAGGGGTCCGTATTCCGGGAATTATGCATGAACTTTATCGCTCAAAGCATGTTGTGAAACAAGGGGACCCTGGCAAAAATCATTTGTCCCACGACCCACCCTTGACCTTCCAGGTCGACCTAGACGTCTGCCCCGCCCCAGGGGTAATGTATAATTTAAATTAATTTGCTAGAGTCAGGAAACAAAAGGGATCTTTCTTTTCGGAGCGTTTCTATCCAGCGGGATATGAAAGTTCTTCCATAAAGTCGGATCCGTTCGCTGATCATGATTATCGACGTTCACACCCACATCGTCCCAGAGCATTTTCCACCTGCCGGCGCCCGGCCTGCCGGTAACCGCTGGCCTTCTATGGCCCATGTAGAGCCGAGTAAGGCCAATGTGATGATTGCCGGGCGCAACTTTCGCACGGTACTCGACCGTTGCTGGGACGTTCCCCGGCGGCTGCGGGAGATGGCTGAACCCAACTACGCCGTCGATCGGCAAGTGCTCTCGCCGATGCCGGAGCTACTGGCATATAGACTGGCACCCGGCGACGGCTTGGACTTGGCTCGTTACCTGAACGAGGTGCTGATACGAATGGTGGAGCAGGCGCCGGATCGTTTTTACGCCCTCGGCTCGGTACCGCTGCAGGACGTGGAGTTGGCTGTTGCCGAACTCCAGCACATCAGACGGTTAGGGCTTCACGGTGTGGAGGTGCTAAGCAACATGAACGGCAAGAGCCTGGGTGAACCTGCATTCATTCCGTTTTTCCAAGCAGCAGAAGTCCTTGGCGTCCCTATCTTTGTCCACGCTCAACACCCCACCTTCATGGACCGGGTAGTAGGGCCGCAGTTTCTCGAAAACCCCGTGGGCTTTCCCATCGAGGGCGCCCTTGGTATCGCCAGTATCATTACGGGCAAGGTAATGGAGGCCTGTCCCAAGCTAAGGCTGGGCTTCTCCCACGGTGGGGGGACCTTCATGCAGCTTCTTCCGCGTTTAGAGAACGCTTGGCGCAAGAACCACGCGTTTCACGAGCACCTACCCAAGCCACCAGGAGCCTACGCGCGTATGTTTTTTTACGACGACATCTTCTTCGACAACCGGACCTTGCGGTACTTGCTGGATACAGTAGGAAGCAACCAAATCATGATCGGCTCCGACTACCCCTTCATGTTCCGGGACCAGGCACCGGAGGAGGAGTTTGACGTTCTGGGCCTGACGCCTGCGGAGCGGGAGGCAGTGGGTTCCGGCAACTGTCTCCGGTTCCTGCAGTTGGCCTAAAGCCCAACCGGTGGTTGCACTGATCTGCCCTTAATTCTTTGGACAACCGATTGAAGAGCGTTGGACATTCTTTTTTGTAATGTGTATAGGGGAACCTTAAGTCATCTGCTCCAATGCCATGACGCGGCACGACGTGAAAACGAAACCTTGAACGCTCCGGAAATGAAATAACCTGGGTCAAGTAACTTAACCCATGTAAAGGAGGCTATGCTCAAAAATGACTACAAACCCAAAAGCGATTGAGCTACAGAAGGAACAAAAAGTGGAATATGACTGGGGTACGCTCTGGCCGCACTACCACAAGGAAAGAATGAACTGGGGAACGGGGTTTAGAACAAAAGGGGACGTGGATATTCTTTTCCTCTCCGGGTCCACGGGAAGGGATCCCTTTGAAGATGCGCCCTGCAGGACCCCTGATCAGGAGCGGGCCGGGAGAGGTAAAGTGGTGGGTGGCATAAAGGAACAGACACGTCAGGCACTAGAAGATATCAAGAACAATCTGGAGATGATGGGTGCTACGCTGAAAAACATCGTCATGTTCCGTTACTTTCTAAAGCGAAGAGAAGACGTTTTTGATATGCGTGACGAAATGTATGGCTTCTTTGAGAAACATGAGCCTGATTTACGCGAGCATCCCAGACCGGCGACATTACTCAGAGAAGTGGGAGTAGACCTGCCGGACATGCTTGTCGAAATCGAAGCCTGGGCGGTAGTGCCTAGAAAAAACTGAGACGCTCAGCTCTCAATAGCAGTCGCCCGCTGGGTGAACGGCCGGAAAGAAGGAGGATCCTCTCATGGGTCTTATGATTGAGGGTAAGTGGGATAACGACGCCGCTATACCAAGCGATGCCAGGGGAGCCTTTATCCGGGAGGCCTCTAAGTTTCGCCATTGGGTCACGGAGGATGGAAGCCCGGGACCTTCGGGTCACGGTGGGTTCAAGGCTGAACCGGGTCGGTATCACCTGTTCGTTTCCCCGTCTTGTCCATGGGCGCACAGGACCATTATCATGCGTAAGCTCAAGCAACTGGAAGACGTCGTTTCCATATCGATTGCCGACCGGCCCAAAATCGAGGGGTGGGCTTACTCGCAAGCCATCGATGACCTTCAGCCTTGTCCCGACGGCATCTTTCGCCTGCATCAGGTTTACAAGGCGACCCACCCGAACTACACGGGCAAAGTCACGGTGCCGACCCTGTGGGACAGGAAGCTCCGCAAGATCGTCAACAACGAATCATCGGAAATCATCCGAATGTTGAATGCAGTGTTCAACGCGTGGACCGACGTGAATCTCGATTTCTACCCGGAAGGACTCCAAGACGAAATCAACAAGATCAACAACTTTGTTTACGAGCATCTGAACAACGGCGTCTACCGTACCGGCTTCGCCCAGACCCAGGAGGCCTACGACGAGGCGGTACGGAAGGTATTCCATGGACTCGACACTCTGGAAAAGCGCCTGGCCGAGCGCCGCTACCTCGCGGGTGACCGTATTACCGAGGCGGACTGGCGGGCCTTTCCTACGTTGCTACGTTTCGACCTCGTTTATTATAGCCATTTCAAATGCAACCTCCGCCGTATCCAGGACTACCCGAATCTCCCCAACTACCTGCGGGAGCTCTACCAATGGCCTGGCATTAAGGACACCTTTGATCTCAATAAGATCAAGGCCGGCTATTATAGCCAGCTGCGTGTTAATCCAACCGGGATCGTCCCCATGGGTCCGACCCTCGATCACCTCGAGTGGCCACATGATCGCAACCGCTTCGCTGCAGCCGCCTGACGGCGAGATAAGCAATAAGTAAATCAGGCCCTGCTCGCTTTAAAATGGTTGTGGGCGTTGCACTACCTCAATAGGAATGGTAGAAGCGAAGAAAAATCGTGAGGGTATTGATATGAAGCTTTATTCTTACGGTCCTTGACCGTACGCTCACAGGACAAGGCTTGTCCTGGCAGAAAAGAAGATCCGGTATCAACTCGTCGAGGTCGACCTCAAAAACAAGCCAAAGGATCTCTTGGAATTAAACCCTTACGGAAAGGTCCCGGTACTCGTCGACGGCGACGCAGTTATCTACGAATCTGCAGTCATAAACGAATACCTTGAGGAGGCATACCCGGAAGTCCCTCTTCTGCCCAAGGACCCAGTCCAACGGTCTCGAATAAGAATATGGATTGACTTCTGCAATACCCGCCTCCAACAGGCAGCTGGTGATGTGACACATGGAAACGATCCCGATAAGGCGGGAGAAAAACTGAAAGCGTACCTCCAAGTGTTGAACCGAGAAATGCTCAACCGGGAATACATTGCGGGGGATTACTCTCTAGCCGATATCACCTACATTCCCTTTTTCGTCCGGCGGGAACGCTACAGGGCCATCATTGATGAAAGCCTGCCGCATCTCAAAGGATGGATGGATCGCCTGCTTAGCCGGGCCCTCGTTCGCGCCACTCCATGACCGGTTTCTAGCCGGGTGTGTGGGTCTATTTGGCATAAACACACCTGGTTCACTGCTACGAGGCTTTCCAAACCGGGGAAACAGGTGCCTACAATTTTGGAAGCCTTTTCCAGCGGTCTGTGCTCGTCATGTGCGACGCATTTAAACCGAGTTACTTCCCTGCACAAGTGGAGCGTGCAAGGCCTCACCTCCTCAATATGTCGAAACAGGTGATGCACATGGGACCACTGGGGACAGGAAATGTGGCAAAGTTGATTAAGAACTTGGTGACCGGCTCTGAGACGTTGATCGTCTATGAGGCCATCCGGATGGGCCAGGCGGGAGGAATACCGTGCGGTGAAGCCGTCGAGATGATGCGCCAGACTCGTTCTGAGTCGGTCTTAAACCGTTGGCAAGAGAAATTCGACCTCTCGGGGGTCAACCCGACCCTACGTGCCAGTCAAAACATCTACCAGAAAGATATTCCTCTAGCGGCTGAGGTCGGGCGAGAACTCGGACTTGAACTTCCTATAACGGAGCAACTCGCGCTCGCAGGCCGGCGTTGGGTCCCATCAAAAAAATAAAAAGAACCGATGAGAGACGGCTTCGTGGAAAAGTAGGGCATCTTCAACGAGAAGACTTCAAGCTTGGACCTGGTCGCCGCATTCTTCGCTATCACTAACGCTGTTACAGATTCGCTATCTCCAAGTTAAGCGCTTACTCCGGGAACCTTCAAGTCGTAAAGACGTATCACGTTCTCCCGTAGCACCTTTTGCAGGACCTCCTGGGGTAGATGGCCCAGCTCCCGGGCAATAACCTCTCGCGAGTGCGGCCAGGTTGAAGCTGCGTGTGGATAGTCATTAGACCACATGCAGGTATCGGAGCCCCACCAGTCCAACAGGCGACCGCCCGTGGGATCACTGAAGAAAGTGGCGTAAACTTGCTTGTTCACATATTCGCTGGGCAGCTTGGAGATAGAGATCGGATGCCGAGGGCTGTGCCGCACGTAATATTTGTCCCACTCATGAACATAAAAGGGGATCCAGGCCACTTCGTTTTCCACCAGTACGATCTTCAGCCGGGGATAGCGCTCCAACACGCCTGAGAAAACAATATCAAACAGCGCGCCGGCAGCGTCTGTCAGCTTCCGGTTGACACTGCAGCGGTAGACCTCAAGACCCTCACGTTTGAAGCGACTGTAGTTGAACCCCGTTAGGATGTGGAGGTTGACCGGCATGTTCAGATCCTGGGCCGCCTCCCAGAAGGGGTCGTAGTAATCCGAGGTGAATGGCAGGTGCTCGGGCGGAACCTGCCAGATGAGGGCACCTTTCAGGCCTTCCTTCGCGCAGCGTTCCAGCTCCTTTATGGCATTCTCAATGTTGTACAGGGAGATCATGGGAATGCCCACCAGACGTCCCGGGGCTACCTTGCAGTATTCGATCAGCCAATCGTTGGAGATGCGGAAGCAGGTCTCCTGGGCCTCGGCATCTTCCATGGCAAAGAGCGCCAGCCCCAGTGTGGGATATAGCACCTCAGCCGTAACACCATCCACGGCCATTTCCTCAAGACGTGCCTTGGGATCGTAGCCACCCGGCTTTTCCACGGCGGTATTTCGAGAAGGGAGCTTCGGCGCCCGGCCTTTGAGAGAAGCGGGCAAATTCGTCTCCCACAACTCTGCCCGCTCCATAATGTGGGAGTCGGCAGAGATTATGATTTCTTGGCTGATAGCTGAATCTGCTTTACGCGCCACTGTTGTTGTGTTCATTGCACGAATCCTCGTTTCCGTGGGGCTTCCCTGGCTCACCGATCCCAAAGAACGCTATTCCCCTCCCCCACAAATGTTTGACGCTCTATTACACGATTCTACCCAATTTGTCCAGCCAAACCGTGTTGATAAATGTAACTGCTTTTGGGGTCAGACCCTCACAGGCTGAGCCTAGTCGAAGCATGAAAACCCTTTCCCAACAGCGTGCCATAGGTGACCCCCTACGTTACCAATATTCAAAACCTGCAATCCAAAATCCTCAAATTAGCCTAACTTGAGATAAAGACTCATCACCAGCAGGGCGAAGAAACCTCCGGCAATCTGTACAAGTCGAATGGACCACGCGACCTGGAATATCTTCTCATCTCGAATGAAAGAAACCTTCATGAGCTCGTAAACCAGCAGGCGTCGCAATGCCGCACCGTCCAGGGCGTCGAGGTGGCGGAGAAACTCCGCAGCCGACAACTCCAGTCCGCGACGGTATCTCAAGGGGAGCCACCTTCTCCAGCCGGACGTTTCGGGGACCGAGCGCAGATGATATAGCGGCGTCACATCTACCCCCTTGAGGTCAACAAAGTGCTCCGGATTGACCCGTGGATGGAGGGCCCATATAGAACAAACTGCAGCGATGAGCAGGTGAGCCAACCCCACTGTCGTAAGAACCTGAAGGATAAGGGTGTCGATGCGGGTGTAAATCGCGCCGACGAAGGCGAGAAGCCCTCCCACTAAAAGAATGATGGTGCCTGCCTTAGTGTCGGTGAATTTGATCGTATCTTGAGCTTCCGCGAGAGCCCGGTAGAGAAAGTCAATCTGCAGATCTTCCTGCCGCTCCATCTCAATCCCTTCTGCTATCTAAGGATTTGTCACCTAATCCCAAGAAGAATATTTTCCTATTTTTACGATCTTGGCGTCCTTTGCCCCGTGGAATACCGACTCGACCAAGATCGAGTTGTTCGCCCGAAGCACTATTCCACGAGGCGAGCCATCTTTTTCCCGATTCCGCAATCCAAAATCCCAGCATTACCCCTTTCTGCAAAGACCAACTGACAGAGCCATTGCAGATCGGGAAGGATCTGATCTTCATCCGATCCAGCTTTTGAGACCGACGATGTTGTAGGCGGTGACAGGGCGCTGGAAGCCCTTGAGTCTTAGCTTGTCCACCGGCTCCACCTCCACAACATCTTCAACTGTCCCGAGCAGGCGCTGGGAGATCAGGACCTGGCCGGGCT
>JBHHYU010000043.1:0-22812 GCA_046757725.1 Binatia bacterium | reverse complement strand
CTAAAGTTTTATAACTCGTGCTGGTAATTCGTGTTCGAGATTGAGCACGGGAAACGATCACGATCCTACAGCCAGCCGATAAAACTCATTTGGCGGCCTGTCTCTCTCCTCTCCCGACGGTACGAATAAAAGTCGTCTCCCGCACAACTCGTGCATGGGCCAAGCCGAAAAATCTGTTTAGCAGGGATACCTGCTTCTTCCAGTTGCAGACGATTCAATTCCCGTAGATCAAGGAATTGTCTGCCGTCTTTGCCTTGCAGGCAATTCTGTGCTAAGTCTCGCCATTTCCGGACCAGCGGCCCGGAGACATCGGCGGTAATTTCATAGCAACAAGCGCCGATCGCCGGGCCTATGGCCGTTTCAAGAGAATCAGGTTCGGCGTCGTATCGTTCATTTAGATGCCGCACCATCTTAGGCGCTATGCCGGCTAAAGTCCCCCGCCAACCGGCATGGACGACCGCGACCAGTTTCCGTCCGGGGACTGAAAAGAGTATCGGCACACAGTCCGCCGTGAGAACTCCGAGAAAAATCTCTCTCTCCTCAGCAACCATCCCATCCGCTTCTCCTGCCTCTTTACGATTCCTGTCTTTCATATCGATGATATGATCGCCGTGCATCTGCTTCATCGTAACGATCCGAAGGTCATGCACGCCAACGGCTTTCTTCACGTCACACATATTGTCCTTGACAGCTCGAGGGTCGTCTCCAACGCGGAAAGAGAGATTCAGGCTGGAATAGGGCCCGACACTCTTGCCTCCCCGCCTGCCGAGAAAACCGTGGAGCAACCCGCCCCGCTCTCCCCAATGGGGCACCTTTAGCCAATGAGTATCCATCCGTGAATTATTATGATTGCTTCTCGACCGCAGTGCAAGGTTCCGCTGAAAGTGGCGGTGAGATTCTAAACACCGGTTAAAAATGCAAGGTGGAGATGCCGGTGAGAAGTGAAAGTAGCCAGGTTTACTGGACCGCCCGACCGACCGCACTTACACACGACCAGCAAGTGGCATACCCCACCGTAATCTCTCTGGAGCCCTGTCTCTGAGGTTCCTTGTTCCACGATTCCACTGTCGAAACCAGTATAAGTGAAAAGAAACCACGAAACAGGTAAGATCAGGCAGTTGAGGGAGGTAAAATAATACTTTGACTCTTCTTCAAAGGGCTATACAACAGGGCAGAGACCTTGCACGTAGGAAGCATGGTGCTTTTAATAAAATCCTGTTACCTTTCAAGCCGATTCGACCTTATCATGTGGGGTGTTTAACCTACGGTGCGACTTTGGCGCATACTTTACTTTTGTCAAGATCAGTAACAACAAAAGAGGTAGATTAAATTATAACGCTATCGTGGCACCTATTCTTTTGAAAATTTATTAACGCAAATCCGTTATTCATCCATGTCTATAGGAAAATATTCCGACACCCTCAACCAGTCCGGTTTGCAGTCCTTTCTTTGGACCCAGTTTCTGGGTGCCTTGAATGACAACTTGTACAAGATTGTGGTCACGCTGCTGGCAGCGGATCTAGCGATCAGTGCTGGTGGCGGTAGCGGCTATCTCCCCTTGGTAGCTGCCGTGTTCATCCTGCCATTTGTTATTTTCTCGGGCTATGCGGGCCACTTGGCTGATGTCTTTAGCAAACGGAACGTTCTCGTTGTGACTAAGGTCTTTGAGATCCTTGCTATGATTTTAGCCTTTTTCGCATTCTTTACCGAACGGATTGAATTGATGGTCGGAATCGTATTTCTGATGGGCATTCAGTCCACCTTTTTCAGTCCTGCCAAATACGGGATCCTCCCTGAAATGCTTCCTGATAGGGATCTCTCCAGAGCCAATGGACTTTTAGAGATGAGCACGTTCCTGGCCATCATCTTGGGGACCTGGCTCGGTGGCGAGATGTTGGCTGCCTGGAATGACCGGCTGGGGCTGATCGGTCTCGTCCTGGTTGGGATTGCTGTTGCCGGGACCATCACCAGTCTGGGGATACTTAGGGTATCTCCTTCCGGAGCCGAGAAGCCGTTTCAAATGAATCCCTGGGCTCAGATCGGGAGTGGGATGAAACGGCTCTACGCAGAGAAGATTCTGTGGTTCACGGTCCTTGGGATTTCCTACTTCTGGTTTTTGGGGGCCTTGATCCAGTTGACCATTATTCTCCTTGGCACGGAGGTTCTGGCGCTGGATTACCGCTGGGTAGCACGACTGGGAGCATTCCTTGCTATTGGGATCGGCATCGGCAGCCTTGCGGCCGGCCGACTCTCCGGAGATAAGGTGGAACTCGGTCTCGTTCCCCTCGGTTCGATCGGAATGGGAGTTTTTTCGTTCCTGCTTTGGTCGTCCGTTCCATCCTATGCCCGGGTGGTAATATCGCTTGTCTTCCTTGGGTTCTCGGGTGGGCTTTTCATCGTTCCTTTATATGCCCTGCTTCAGCAAAAGAGCCTTAAGGAAGAAAAAGGGCAGTTGCTCGCTACTGCAAATTTCCTGGGCACCGTAGGGGTCCTGTTTGCATCCGCAGCGCTTTGGGTATTTCGGGATTTGCTCGGAATTCAGGCAGACGAAATCATTCTGATATTCGGCCTCCTCACTCTAGCCGTAACTTTCTACATCCTGAAGATTCTGCCCAACATTCTGATCCGATTTACTCTCTGGATGGTCACCCATACTATCTATAGAGTTCGCATCGTAGGACAGGAAGTCGTTCCGGTGCGTGGACCGGCACTGTTGGTCTGCAACCATGGCGCTCACGTCGATGCCCTCCTGGTCGCGGCATGCATCCAGCGGTTCATCCGTTTCATGATCTACCGGCCTTATTACGAGTTAAAGACCCAGCACTGGCTTTTTCGTCTGATGAACGCCATCCCCGTCTCAGGTGAGGATCAAAGAGAAATCGTGAAGGTACTCGAGTGGGCGCGCGAGGAACTGAGGCAGGGTCATCTGGTTTGCATCTTTGCCGAGGTGGCGAACAGCCATACCGGACACCTGCTTCCGTTCAAAAAAGGTTATGAGAAGATCGTCCAGGGCATGGACATCCCCGTCATTCCCGCTTACTTGGACCGGTTCTGCGGCAGTATCTTCAGTTTTAAGACCAAAAAAACTTTTTGGAAGTGGCTTGAGCAGTTGTGCTATCCGGCAACGGTATCCTTCGGCACGCCTCTACCTTCGACAACCGCTGCCCCCGAAGTACAGCACGCGGTTCAGGAGCTAGGGGGCGAATCATGATCGACGACTTGTGCAGGCAGAAAAGACCGCAGAGGTAATTGGATCTGACACCAAGTTGAAACCGGAAAACTTGCATGGTAAGCAAGTCCTCTGGGAGGTACAAAATGGGCTACGAAGAGCTGGCGGAAAAATCTTTGCAGGATCAAATTCTCACGCGGGAAGAGATGAGGGAGGTACTCAACACGCCTGAGGACCGCTTGCCTGAGTTATTAAATGCCGCATTTAAAGTACGTCACCGCTACTTTGGTAAAAAAGTCCAGATTCACGTGTTGCAGAATGCCAAGAGCGGCCTCTGTCCGGAGGACTGTCATTACTGTTCTCAGTCATCGGTCTCTGAGGCTCCCATCGACAAATATCCTCTCCTGCCGAGAGAAAAACTGATCGAGGGCGCACTGAAGGCGAAAGCGGCAGGCGCCGTGAGATACTGTATGGTCAATAGCGGCCGAGGCCCCACGCAAAGAGAGATAGAAGAAATGGCCGAGGTAGTCCGAGAAATAAAAAGCAAGGTATCGATCAATATCTGTTGCTCTCTGGGTTTAATGAGCGAAGACAAGGCGAGAATCCTCAAAGAGGCGGGAGTGGAGCGCGTCAATCATAACCTAAACACCAGCCGCCGACATCACCCCGAGATCTGCACGACTCATACCTACGAGGACCGCGTGGAGACCTTAAGGAACGTCAAGGCTGCGGGGCTTTCTTCTTGCTGTGGTGGGATTATCGGTACGGGTGAAACGGATGACGATGTCATCGATATGGCGCTTGCCTTCAGGGAATTGGATGTCGATTCGATACCGGTCAATTTCCTCCATTCTATCCCCGGCACTCCATTCGAAGACAAAAAGCAACTCACTCCCCAAAGGTGCTTGAAGACCCTTTGTCTGTTCCGCTTCATCAATCCAAGTAAAGAAATTCGGGTGGCCGGCGGAAGGGAGGTCAACCTGCGCTCGCTCCAACCCATGAGCCTCTACCCCGCCAATTCCATCTTTGTAGATGGTTATTTAACTACCCCTGGACAAAAGGCTACTGAAGCCCACCGCATGATTGAGGATTTGGGCTTTGAAGTCGCTTAGCAAAAAAGAAACGACGTGGCTAGGGGCGGGCATCCTGGATTCCGGCTCTTCGATGCTTATTGCATTACCTCCACATAGTAATTAAAAGTACGCCGCCAATGATCATACAAGCCCCCAAGACTATCTTAGCGGTTACTCGCTCGACGTCTCTCAGAAATAGCGCGCTAAGAATCAGGGTAAAAAGGGGCCCGGTGCTCCCGATGGGAATAACCACGGTAACCTTACCCAGATACAAGGCATAGTAGACCGCCACCATTGCCAGGCTCACTACCACACCGGCCGCGACGAAAAACCGCAAACTCGCTTTATTGAAAAGCAGAGTCTCCTTCATCTTTCCCGAGAGCCGGATCGTAATAAGGGTAACCACAAGGGATGAGCTGACGGTGACTGCGGCCCCTAGAACAGGATAAGGAACAGCTCCCAGACCGTATTTACGGAGCACTTGGGAGAGACCGGCAATCAGAGAAGCCAAAATCGGGTAAGAGATGTCGAGGATACGGAACTTTTGGGCCGAGCCATCGCGCTGGGAGAGAAAGGTAATACCAACAATAATCAGAAGGGTAGCACAAAGAATGGGTAGGGTCATCTGCTCATCCAGGAAAAGAATCGCAAGAAAGGCACTGAATAAAGGCGTGCTGGCGCGGATGGGATCGGTAATGGCAACGCCAAGTTTTTCAATGCCTTTGTATGTGAGGAAACGGGATGCGCTAGGCTGAAAGAGGCCGACAAGCACAAAAATGAAGAGCCCAGGGTGAGTAAATAGCCGCGCTGGAACAAACAAGACTGAAAAAGCCCAGAGGACGATCATGTTAATGGCGAGACTGATGAAGAGGGCGGTGGCGGGATTGGAGTACCGCAGCCCCTTTTTGGTCAGAACATTGTGCAGGGCAAAAAGGAAGGCGTTTCCCAGCGCAAAAAGTTCAGCAGTCATGGAATCCTGATGAGGGAGTAAAGTATCAGAAGGTCCGAAATGCCAGAGCCGGTGCGATCGTTGCAAAGTTCATAATCATCCGTTTCCAGACCGAGTCCCCTTCAGCCTATACAGGCTTCCGCAAAAAAGAGCAATAATAGGGAGATTACGTTGACTGAGTTGGGAACTAAGATCCAGCGTTTGTAGATGAGGTCTGAGTCTGGTTCCTCAGGTGTGTAAACTTTGACTTGATTATTGTCCGGTTCTCTTTTCCTCGGTTCCAGGCCGATCCGAAAAGTATTTTTGTCGCTGCGCAGTGTCCGGACTCTGATCTGTCGAGAGGTTTCTGATCCAGAGAGGCCTCATTTGCACTATTCAGAGTAGCTGCCAAGAAAATCCCGATTGCCATGATCTGGAAATACGAATAGCTTAGGAGTGAGAGATTGACGACTCTTAGGTAAATGTAAGCCGTGGAGTAAAACTCACCGCCACAGCCTTATTGCAAAGGTGGGCTGGATTTGCCAAACCTAGGATAGGCCCCAATGAGAACAAAGACCGCCATTATCTCCATCTCGGATCTGACCTCGGAGGCGATCCCAAACTTACGCAACGCCTTTCTCGCTAGCTCCGGGGTTGAGAGTGTTGATTTCAATTTAGAGCGAAGCGTAGCGGTAGTCGAATTTGACCCGACCCAGTCCAATCTGGATGATTTGTTGCGTACAGTTCTAAAGGCAGGCTATAAAGTCGCATAAAACGTGCTCGTGACTCGTGATCGTATTCGTTGTGAACCCTTGCAACGAAGCCTACTTTGGGGGGTTAGGGGTGGTACCAGCACGACCCACGACCACGGATCGCGAGCATGGATCTAATTGCCGGCTACGGTCATTCTTGAGAATTTGATGGTTGGGGCCGAGATCTTTCCTCTCATCTCCAGATCATTGCCCACCATCTCTATGTTAGGGAGCATTTCTTTGAGATTTCCGGCAATGGTGACTTCCTCCACCGGGTAGGCGAGTTCACCTTTATCGATCCAGAGACCTGCTGCCCCGCGTGAGTAATCGCCGGTTACAAGATTGACGCCAAATCCGATGAGCTCGGTCACATAAAAGCCCTCCTCCACCGACGCAATGATTTCTTCCGGCCTATGGGATCCCGGGAGAAGATAAAAGTTTGTCGGCGCCACTCCTGGAGGAGAACCCACTGACCTGGCCGCATTTCCAGTGGATGGATAACCTAACTTCCTACCACTGTAGGTATCTAGAAGGTAACTTTGTAAAACCCCCTTATCCACAATCACCTTTTTCCGAGTGGCGAGACCTTCAGCATCAAACGGCTTGGAGCCCAGGGCAGCAGAGATTAGGCCGTCATCGACCACTGTAAATAGCTCCGAGGCGATTTTAGTTCCGAGCTTTTCTGAAAGAAAAGAGGCACCTTTATAGAGAGAATAACCAGAGAGGGCTGAGGAGAGATTGCGCAGGAGCGATATGGCGACTTCAGGATCAAAGATCACCGGAACCTGACAGGTCTTGATCTTGCGCGCGCCCAACCGTCTCAAGACACGCTGTGATGCCTTTTCAGCTACGGCTTCAGGAGATTCCAGACGCGCAAACTTCCGCTGCGAGGAATACCAATAGTCACGCTGCTTCGATCCGTCAAGCGTGGCAACAGGAACCACAGCCAGGCTAAAGGTCGAACCACTGTACTCACCGGAAAAATCGAGACTACTAGCATAAATGACCCGGTCAATCCGGTCGGAGAACTCTCCTCCTTCGGAGTTGGTGATACGGGGGTCAAAGCAGAGTGCTCTTTCCTCGACATCACGGGCAAGACGCGTTTTCTCCTCCACGGAAAGAAATCGTGCGTCATCGTCAAGAAGATCCAATTCCGGAAAGTTTTGCGCCAGCTCCCCTCGAGAAGGTAACCCGCTATACTTATCTTGGGCGGTAGCACAGGCCATGGTACAGGTGTCTTCGACTAGGCGCTCAATCGAAGTCTTGGAGATATCCGAAGTCGAGGCTGTCGCAGAGCTGGCCCCAAAAAAGAGGCGGAGACCCAATCTTTTCTCTTGAGCCTGACTGATCTTTTCGACCTCTCCCAGCCGGATAGTAACAAAAAAAGAGTCGCTCTCCACCATCACCACATCCCCCTGCGAGGCACCCTTTCTGGTTGCTTGCTTCAAAATATCATGAGCCAGTTCCTGACTTAATTCCAAGCGTTCCATTGCTACTTTCCCTTTGGAGTTTACAGGTTCAGGGTTAGGCACTGGTCGCTTTCGGCTCGCAACTTAAAACCGTAAAACCAGAACCTCTAAACTTTAAATTTATGTGGCGGTTCCTCCCACGGTCATTCCGTCAACGCGGATGGTTGGAAGCCCCACCCCCACCGGAACCGATTGTCCATCCTTTCCACAGGTCCCGATCCCCTCATCCAACTTGAGGTCCGTTCCCACCATGGAGACCCGGGTAAGAATATCCGGGCCATTGCCGATCAGAGTCGCACCCTTAACCGGACGCGTCACCGTCCCATTCTCAATGAGGTAAGCCTCACTCGCAGAAAAGACAAACTTTCCATTGGTAATATCTACCTGACCTCCACCAAAGGCCACCGCATAGAGACCTTTTTTGACCGATCGGATAATATCTTCCGGTGGCGTTTCGCCAGCCAGCATAAAGGTATTGGTCATCCGTGGCATAGGAATGTGGGCATAGCTTTCCCGTCGACCGTTGCCGGTGAGCGGCATCTTCATAAGCGCAGCATTGAGACGGTCCTGAAGATAACCTTTCAGGATACCCTTTTCGATCAGAACCGTACGGTGGGTCGGTGTTCCCTCATCATCATGATTGAGCGAGCCACGCCGGGAAGGAATCGTCCCATCGTCCAAAACCGTACAAAGTTCTGAGGAGACTTTTTGTCCAATCCTATCCGTAAACGCAGAGACCTCCTTCCGATTGAAGTCAGCCTCCAGACCATGACCGATAGCTTCATGGAGCAAGATGCCGGGCCATCCCGATCCCAAAACAACATCCATCACTCCCGCTGGGGCATCTGCAGCTTCCAAGTTCAGAAGCGCTTGTCTTACCCCTTCACGAGTGTAACGTTCATAGTCTTTTTTCTCAGTAAAAAACTCGAAGTCCACCCTTCCCCCACCCCCAAATGTCCCCATTTGCCGGTTCCCCTGTTCCTCTGCGATACAGGTGAAATTAAGGCGGGTAAGCGGTTGTATATCCCCAAGTATCCAGCCTTGGGAAGAGGCTATAAGCACGATCTTGTGCTCGCTGGCCAGCGAGGCAAAGACGTTTTTTATTCTAGCATCCATCCCCCGGGCGAGACGGTCCATTTCGTAGAGCAATGCGATCTTCTTGTCCAGAGGAACATTCCGCGCCGGTCCCTCGACGGGATAGAGATCATGCGATCTCGCTTTCTCCCCCCTCACCGGCACGGGAGCCGATGATTCCCGGTTGCGCGCAATGGATTGGGCGGTACGAGCGGCTAACTCAAGATTCTCTATTGTGATATCGTCGGTAAACGCATACCCTGTTTTAGATTCCGCCAAAACCCGGACCCCGACTCCATTAGCCGTGGACAAGGAGGTATGCTTTACCATTCCCTCCTCAAGGCTTATGGCCTCGTTGACTCGATACTCGAAATACAGGTCAGCATAATCAGCCTTTTTTCCCAAGGCCTTAGCCAAGACCCTGTCAAGGTCCCGAGCGGAGATGCCAAAGCGGCGGTCGAAGAATGATTCTGCCGGGATTACTTCTTGACCCATATAACTCTACCCTCCGCTAAGTCTCCTATCATAAAAGCCTCCCAGCATGAAAGAGACCCGGTCGAAGGTTTTTTTCCCTTCCCGATTAGAGTATAGTAATTTGTTGGTTTCTAACGCGTGATTCAGTTTAAACTCAAGGAGACAGGGTAGCGATGGAAAAGAAAATAGTACACGTGGTAGGGACGGGAACGATCGGGGAACCTCTCATTGGAATCCTGGCTACGTTTCGCAAGGAATTTGGTATTGACGAGGTCACCTTCCACAAGCGCACCCCTCTGTTGACAGATCGTTCTAAGGTTATCGTGTTGGGTCAGAAGGGTGCCACACTCTGCGTCGACAAGGCACGTTGGCAAAACTTTAAAGACATGGGAATGGAACCACGCCTCAAAGCGGAGGAGGCTATCGAGAGGGCCAATGTAGTGATTGACTGTACGCCAGTGGGTAACGAAAACAAAGAGAAATTTTACAATCGTTATACCGGCAACGGTCGGGGTTTTATCGCCCAGGGGAGCGAATTTGGCTTCGGGAAGATGTATGCCCGCGGAATTAATGACAAGGCCCTGGACAGGAAGAAGGACCAGTTTATTCAGATCGTAAGCTGCAACACGCACAATCTGGCGGTCCTCATTGATTCCATTGCATTAGGTCCGGAGAAAGAAAATAACCTGGACGAGAGCCATTTTGTCTGTATGCGCCGGGCCAACGATCTCAGCCAAGAGGGAGATTTCATTCCGGCTCCTGAAATTGGCAAGCATGATGACGTCCGTTTTGGCACGCATCAGGGACGGGATGCGCATTATCTGTTTAAGACGCTTAATCTTGATTTAAACATCTATTCATCGGCACTGAAGCTCAATACCCAGTACATGCATGCCATCCACTTCAACCTGATGTTGCGTCGGGAGTTGACGATGGATGAATTGATGCGTCGGCTTAAGTCCAACGGACGCATAGCCCTCACAAACAAGAAATCTTCGGCCTCTGTTTTTTCCTTTGGCAGGGATCATGGTTTGTTCGGTCGTATTCTCAATCAGACTGTAATTGTCAGTCAAAGTTTGTCCATCAGGAAGGCACGAGAGGTCATTGGGATGTGTTTTACCTCTCAGGACGGGAACTCATTGCTCAGCAGCTTAGCCGCAACCCTGTGGTTCCTCAATCCTGATACATACGAGGAGAGACTGGAGCCCCTGAAACCCTATTTTTTTAAAGAGATCTAACCACATGGAAAAAAGGGAGAATAAGAGCAGTTCCATTTTTTTTGATCTCTTGATCGCGTCATCACCTGCTCACCGCAACCTACGGGTTCTCGAGATCGTGATCTCCTCACTCCCGGACACCCTTTAAAGGGAACCCTTCAAAACGTACCAAATCTCCCCCTTTTATGCCGATACGTCGGGCAAGCCCTCCCTTGATTTCCAGGACAAACTGGCTGGGTGCCGATACGGATCGTGATACCGTTGAGAAGGGTACGGCATTGTGGACAACGCCGACCACTCTCCCGTCGCTCCGAATGAAGATCATGTCTAAAGGTATCGGAGTATTCTTCATCCAAAAGGAGTGCACCCTTTCAGTCGGAAAAATGAAAAGCATCCCTTGGTCGCCATCCAGCTCACGGCGATATTGTAACCCGCGACTTCTCATTTCCGGAGTATCGGCAATTTCCACGTGCACTGCGAGCTCGTGACCGCTTTGGGTCAAAATGGTGACACGAGGGTCGGCACCGCACGCTAAAACGGCGAGCAGCAGGGATAAAAAGCCGAGAACCTTTGAAGAATCGGTAAGGAAGCGCACAATCCTTGTTCGTCTTCTCCTTGAAATCGAGCCTATTATGACGTATGCGGTATTATAACAGATAACCCTTACAGCTGCGGCACATTGCACACTGACAAATTACAAAAGACAAGTTCTAGAATTCAGTAGTCTGAAGCCCGTATTTAGAAACGGCGAATGTAGGAGCCCGGAGCCAGGAATCGCCCTTTCTTCTTTCTTTTGCGTCCTGCATTCGCCCTTTTAGATTCTGTGTTCCGGTACTGGATTTCTATCGTTACTTCTTACGAGTCTTGGCATCTATCAGTTTGAGAGGAAAGGCTGCCTTTGAATATGATAACTCCTCTTCTCTTCACCTTACTTATTTTTATCGCTCTCGGACTCTTCGTTTATACCCTTCGGCAACGTTTTCTCCTTCTCCGAGCCGGCCAACCCGAATACCGCTTTGACCAGATAGGACGAAGAATCCGGGAAGTTTTTGTCTACGCCTTTGGCCAGAAAAAATTCTTGAGAGACGAGCAACCGGCAGGCCTGATGCATTTCTTGATCTTCTGGGGTTTCATGATTGTCAGCGCTCGTACCCTCACCCTGTTTGGGCAGGGTTACGATTCCCAATTTTACCTTCCCGGCCTCCATCCGGATGGCCTGGGAGGGCCCTACCTCTTGTTTAAGGACTTGGTAGAATGTGGCGTTATTGTGGCCGTGCTGATTGCCCTTTACCGCTGGGTTATTTCTCATCCCTCTCGCCTTTTCGGCTTCAGGCCTGCGGAAAATCAACTGGCCCATCAGTCTCACTGGGAGGCCCTGGTCATTCTTTTTTTTATTTTTGGTTTGATGGTCACGGATTTCTTTTACGATGCAGGCCGTTTTGCGACAGAGTCCGATCCCCTAACCCTGAGCGAAAAGAACTGGGCATTCATCGGCAGTGGCTTGGGTTTTCTCATGAGCGGCCTCGACCCCAGGGTAGCAAAGCTTGTCAGCGACTTCTCCTGGTGGATTCATATCCTTATTGTTCTTACTTTTTTGAACCTGCTTCCACGGTCGAAACATTTCCATATCATCACGGCTATCCCCAATGTCTTTTTTAGAAAACTGGAACCGGCAGGGGCCTTGAGCTTCATGGATTTGGAGAAAACTGAGACTTACGGAACCTCTCGGATTGACCAGTTCACCTGGAAGCAGGTGCTTGACATGTATAGCTGTACAGAATGTGGGCGGTGTTCCTCCGCCTGCCCGGCTACCGCCAGCGGTAAGCCGCTAGCACCACGTCAGCTGATGCTCAACCTCCGTGACTATCTTTATAGCCAAGACAAGAAGATCGAGCAGAAGGTCGACCCGGGCAAAGAACGAAATAATGGAGCAAGTATTAATATCGTGGGGGAAAATCTAATCCGGGACGAGGTTTTGTGGGCCTGTACTACCTGCCGGGCATGTGAAGAGGCCTGTCCGGTCCTCATCGAGTACGTGGATAAGATCGTAGACATGCGGCGCCACCTAGTTCAAGAAGAGGCCCGTTTTCCATCTGAGCTGAATCAGACCTTTAAGGGAATGGAGACCCAGAGCAATCCCTGGAACATCAGTCAGGAAGTTCGGGACGCATGGTCCGAGGGATTGGAGATCCATCGCTTTACAGAGCACCCCGAGGCCGAATATCTTTATTATGTCGGTTGCGCAGGCTCTTTCGACGACCGTAGCAAAAAGAGTACCTTGGCATTTGCTAAAATCCTTAAAAAGGCAGGCATCGACTTTGCAATCCTTGGAAAAGAGGAACTCTGCAACGGTGAGACCGCACGAAGGATCGGTAATGAGTATCTTTTCCAAACTATGGCACAGGGCCTGATCGATATTTTGGGAAGATACGGAGTCAAGAAGATCCTTACCAATTGCCCTCATTGTTTTAACACTCTGAAGAATGAGTACCCTCAACTTGGAGGAAAATATGAAGTAACCCATGCCGCAGAATTTGTCCACAATCTCATTAGAGATGGAAAAATCGCCCTAGAGCATGACTTCCCTCATAAGGTGACCTATCATGATTCCTGCTATTACGGCCGCTATAACCAGATCTACGACGCGCCCCGTGCACTCATCGAGGGGATACCGGGGACAAAGCTTCAGGAGATGAAGCAATGTCGCCACGGGGCAATGTGCTGTGGTGCGGGTGGTGGGTGGATGTGGATGGAGGAACCTAAAGATAAAAGGGTCAATCACATCAGAGTACAACAGGCACTGGAAACGGACCCGGAGATCATCGCCGTTTCCTGTCCTTACTGCATGACCATGATGGAAGATGGCTTGAAGGCCAAGGGGGCAGACGAAAAAGTGAAGGCACTAGACATTATGGAGTTAGTGGAGCAATCGATGAAATAAGCAACTCTTGCCCGAAGTTTTTAAAACACTCTTTCAATCCCTTCAAATCTTATTTGGATGGTAAAAATCGTGCCAGGCAGGATTTAAAAAGGTAAGTGGGGTGATCGGCTTTTTTCAACAGAATTCTATCCGTGAGAACCCAGCCGTTTAGAAAGTTCACTACCGCACCTGAGAATCAACGGAATAACTTCTTTCTGCATCTTCTCATCAGTTAACCGATGGGCCGGTCCGGTTACGGCCAGGGTACCCACGAGGGCACGCGTATAATCATGGACCGGTACTGCAACCGAGGTTACCTCGTCTATAAACTCTTCCCGCTCCACGGCATAACCAGATTCCCCGATCTCTTTTAGTTGTTCAACTAGTTTTTGTCGCTCCCTGATGGTTTTGTCGGTATAACGCTCAAGTTTCTCAGGAAGGCTCTGGCTTAACCTTTCTTCAGACTCAAAGGCCAGATGAACTTTTCCTGACGCTGTACAGTGCAATGGTAGAGTCGAACCAAGGAGCGAAACCACACGAACGGAACTCTGCGGTTCAGCAAAGTCCAAGGGCACGATTACCCTCCCCTTTCTCACAGCGACAAAAGAGCTTTCTTTAGCCGACTTAACCAATTCTCCCAGGATGGATTTGGCCTGCGTGAGAAATCCCAATTGATGCACATAAGTCTGACCCAACTGAAGACACCTTAGCCCCAAGCGATAGTTCTCTGTGGTATGACTCTGTTCGATATATCCACGTGCCTCAAGGGTTGCAAGGAGGCGAAATACATTGTTTTTATGAAGTTTTAATCTCTTGCTCAATTCGGTAACCCCGATCTCACTCGCTCCCCCACAAAACTGCTCTAGGACATCAAGGGCATGGGAAACCGATTGAATCACGTAATTGGCCTTTTCTCTCCTCACGATATCCCCTCCATCTAAAAAGTCCCTTGCAAGAAACGGGTTAAGGATTTCAAAATCGGCCTTTCTCAAAAAGGCGTTTTAATTTATCCTAGGGCTTAGGAGTTGTCAAACAGCTACTAAACTTGAGCTTTTGACCTGGCACATTTAAACAACTGGGAATAAAATGGTCTTTAGAACAACTTGGAGGAACCCTTAAAAAACTACTCTTGTCGTCTTGACTCGGGACGGGGATCTCCTTTAGGTTGGTTTTGCGAGGTAAGGTATCCATGAAAGTCGGTTCAAAGGGTTACTATGGTCTGCTGGCAATGGCCGACCTGGTTCAGAGTTTTAGAGAGGTGCGCCGGCCCGTGCAGGTAAAGGAAATAGCTCGCCGACAGAAACTTCCGGAGGAGTACCTTGGGCAAATTATGGTGCTCCTTAAGCGAGCCAACCTAGTCCATGGAACAAGAGGGCCAGGGGGTGGTTACCATTTGGCTCGCCCTCCCGAGAGCATTACTGTAAATGAAGTTCTGAAGGTGCTTGAAGGTCCAACGATCGGCAGCGATTTGACTAATCACAGGAAGCGACAAGCGCCGTCGGTTGTCGCGCGGCGGCTTATTGAAACCTGGGCTAAGGCATCGGAGGCGTCGGAGAAAATTCTACAGGATGTGACCCTTGCAGATCTCTGCAGGCCCGACGATCGGGCTCGGATGTACTACATTTGAGCCCCCTTTCCTCACTTGACCGGCACTGCCCGATGAGATAAGAATCTGGTTCATGACACAGCTGGAATCGCAAGCTCATGGGTTGCTCCGGTGGTACGGGTAACGTAGTCAGCTCGCCCCCATGGCTACCTCCAGCCGCATTCCCCCGATCAAGAAAGGGCCGTAGGCAGTCCGTCCTATGGCCCTTTTAATTTATAAAAATATGTTTCATCCTGCCTTTCCAGAGTTCTGTCGTTTCGCCCGAAAGGGAAACCTGGTTCCAGTTTATCAGGAACTCCTCATGGACCTGGAGACTCCTCTTTCTTTTTTCAAGCGGTTGGAGAGAGACCGTTATGCCTTCTTACTTGAAAGCGTTGAAGGCAGCGAGCGTTGGGCACGTTATTCCTTTTTGGGCACGCACCCGTATCTCGTCTTCAAATCCAGAGGACCCCATATTGAGATGACTGAAGGCGGGAAGAGAAAAACGCTAACAGCCAACAGCCCATTGCAAGTTTTGGGAGAGCTTCTGAAGGCTTATAGACCAGTTGTTGTAGACGGTATCCCGCCGTTCTTCGGTGGGGCTTTGGGCTACGTTGGCTATGATGCGGTCCGGCAATTTCACGAGATCCCGATTCCCAAAGAGGATCCTATCGACATACCTGAGATCTTTCTGATTTTCGTCCAAACCCTCGTTGCCTTCGACAATCTCAAACACACCATCAAAGTGATTGACAACGTTAGGTTGAACGGCACCACCGAGCTTCGCAAGGCCTATCGTGAGAGCACAACCAGAATCCAAAAGTTGGTGCGCTCACTCCAGAAAAAGCCAAAGGCGATGGAGGTCAAGGATCTTAGCACCGGCTTACGAAAAGGAAAAACTCGCTCCAATTTTACCCCAAACGCCTTTCAGGCAGCAGTCCGAAAGGCTAAGAATTACATAGGAGCCGGCGATGTCATTCAGGTCGTTCTCTGCCAGAGGTTGGAGACCCAGACTCAGGCGGATCCGTTTGAGATCTATCGAGCCTTAAGGTTTATCAATCCCTCCCCTTATATGTTCTACTTGGAGCTCGAAGAATTGAGAATCATCGGATCCTCCCCCGAGACCTTGGTACGTCTGACCGATGACACTATAGAGCTTCGACCGATCGCTGGGACACGCCGAAGGGGATCCAATCCGACTGAAGAAAGTCAGCTCGAGGCGGAACTCCTCGCCGATCCCAAAGAAAGAGCCGAGCACATCATGCTGGTCGATTTAGGCCGAAATGACGTGGGGAAAGTGGCCGAGGTCGGATCCGTAGAGGTCAATGAATTGATGACCATTGAACGATATTCCCACGTCATTCACCTGGTGTCGAACGTCCGCGGAAAACTGGCCCCGGGAAAGAGCCCTTTTGACCTTTTCATCTCCAGTTTTCCAGCCGGGACCGTTTCCGGGGCCCCCAAGATTAGAGCCATGCAGATTATCAGCGAGCTGGAACCGGAGCGGCGAGGACTTTATGCCGGGGCGATCGGTTATTTTAGTTTTAATGGCAATTTTGACACTTGTATCGTGATCCGCACTATTGTGATGCAGGGAAGAAAGGTCCTGATTCACGCAGGCGCAGGGATCGTGACGGACTCGGATCCAGAAAAAGAATATGAGGAAACCTTGAATAAGGCCAGCGCCATGCTCAAGGCCATTGAGCTGGCGGAGCAGTGGAGGCAGGATATAAGGAAGAAAAAAGTAAAAGGGAAGAAGTAACAAGTTTTTTCTCGACTTTTTTCCTTTTGCCCTTTTACTTGAACTCCAATGATTCTCCTCATCGATAACTATGATTCGTTCACCTACAACCTCTATCAGTATCTTAGCGAACTGGGAACGAAGGTGCAGGTCTCCAGGAACGACAAGATCAGCTTAGAAAAGATAGAAGAACTTCAGCCCGATAAAATCGTTATTTCCCCTGGCCCCTGCACCCCAAATGAAGCTGGAATATCCTGTGACGTTATTCGGAGCTTCGGTGCAAAGATCCCGATTCTGGGTGTTTGTCTGGGACACCAGTGTATCGGTGCCGCTTTCGGAGGGGAGATTGCTCGCGCCCCGACGATCATGCATGGTAAGTTGTCAGATATCAATCACGACTCCAAAACGATCTATCGCTCCTTGGCCAACCCTTTTTCAGGAATGCGCTATCACTCTTTGATCCTTAATCCAAATCGACTGCCTTCGGAACTCAGCGTCAGCTCAGTGACCTCCGACAACATTATTATGGGTGTGCGCCATCGGAGCCTTCCCGTAGAAGGGGTACAGTTCCATCCCGAATCAATTCTCACACAGGTTGGGAAAAAGCTCCTGGAAAATTTTTTGACTTATTACTGATTCGACACAAGGACAGGTAGAGCGTCAGCGGTTCACGGGAGAAACCTCGCGAGAGTCTGAAACGAGATTTATCAAGGCAATAAGATACGGTACCAAGACGCCCTAATCCATATGAGGAGGCATGAATGCTAGACACGAAGACAGCAAGGTCACGGGTATTGGTATTAGACGATTACGAAGGACTGGCGTCCGGGGTCCCCGCGTTCGAAAAACTAAAGGCGCACTCCGATGTTACCGTCATGACGAATAGAATTGAAACGGACGAAGAGTTGGGTCAGGCCCTTCAGAACATTGATTCTGTTCTGCTCGTCAGAGAACGAACCCGATTTGGAGAGAAGCAACTATCCCTCGGCTCTTCCTTGAAGCTCATCTCCCAAACGGGCAAAGGCATTGCCCATCTTGACCTACCGGTCGCAACCCAACGTGGTATTGCCGTTGCTGTAACCCCCAATGAGCCAGGAACCTCCACGATTGAGCTGACCTTTGGACTGATCTTAGCGCTGCTACGACGTATCCCTCAAATCGACCGAAGAATGCGCGAAGAGGCATGGCCGGTTATCCCGGGACAGCTCCTCGAGGGAAAGACAATAGGTATCATCGGGCTAGGACGGATCGGAAAAGAAGTTGCCCGCATTGCTCAAGCCTTCAGAACCCGGATTCTCGCTAGTGGAAAAACCTTGACCGAGGAAAGGGCGCGCGAAGTCGGGGCGACTCGGGTGTCGCTGGAACACCTGCTCAGGGAGTCTGATATCGTCACGCTTCACGCGCGCTTAAACGGAGCGACTCGAGACCTGCTTGGAGAGAAAGAGCTATCGATGATGAAGCCGGGGGCGTTCCTGATCAACACCTCAAGAGGTCCGCTGGTTTCGGAATCGGCGCTGCTGCATGCCCTCGAAAAAGGGCACCTCGCCGGGGTTGGTCTAGATGTTTACAATGAAGAGCCGTTGCCATTGGCGCATCCGCTTCGCCGCTTTGATAATGTGGTGCTCCTTTCCCATCGAGGCTACGCAACTGTTGAGATACTTTGCGAGCGTTTCGAACATGCCATGAACAACATCCTCAACTTTTTAGAAGGAAGGCCTACAAACCTACTCAATCCGGAAGTTCTCGCCAAAGAAAACAAATAGTGCCACCCTGGTTGTTGAGCCTTGGTCCAACTGACCATCCCACGGGTAAATCCAGGCCGCCTAGTGCCCCTAGAATGATCTCGTAAGATGCGAGGATCTGCAGTGCTTAGCACACAGCAGTCTACCGCGGGGTATGCTAAGAATCAAAAGGGCTTCCCGGAGATCTGCGTTATCTCCAGAGAATTTCGGGCAGGGGAAAGCGGCTATAGCTGAGTTGTGCCGGCTAGTGCTTGATTCCAGGCACCGGATTCTCAACCACCTCCTCCAGGGACTTAGCTCGTCGCCACTGTTCGGGAGGCCGACTTTTTCCATCCCAACCGATCTGGTCCATTGAGGCATATAGTTCGATCATCAAACCGTCGGGATCCAGGAATTCAACGCCGGGATTGCAACCAGGGCCTCTCCGCCCTTCGTAAACTATCGTCACTCCCCTGGCGCGTAGAAACTCTCGAATCTTGAAAAGCTCTGAAACGCTCGCAACCTCTAACGCACAATGATCGAATCCAACCTGCCCTTTTTTTGGCAGTCCGCTAGCTTCCGTGGTTGGCGCAAGTGCGATCGTATGGTGATCTGATCCGTTTCGAAGGAAGACCATTCCATGTTCGTTGCGGTCAGAGATTTTAAAGCCCATGATCTCAGTCCAAAACTTCACGGTCCGCTCGACGTCACTTACACAAAACACCACGTGCCCAAGTTTTTTGACTTGGACAGGTGTCGTCTCTTGGTTTGACTGCACATTTCCACCGGCAGATCCCTTCGTCGACATTTTCCCCTCCTTGCTAGGTCTATGATCTCCTATCGGGTAGTCAGGCACTCTGTAGCAAGGGGAAGTTCAGGTGTCAATAGGGCTCGGACTGGCTAAGTGGGCTCCGTCACCACGCTCGATGGGTCACCAAGAAAAAAAACTGTACCTGTAGGATCGCGATCTCGAGGCACTACCGGAAGGTCAGCGACAAGACTCAGTCCCGGCTTTTTCCAGTAGTCCTTTCACTTCCTGGAGAAAACGGGCGGCGATCACGCCGTCAACGATTCGGTGGTCTGCGGAGAGCGCTATTGTCATCATGGAGCAAACGACCACATTTTCGCCACGGGGAATCACCCGTGGGGCCATCTGAGCCACAGCCAGAATCGCGCATTGGGGAGGATTGATGATAGCGACGAAACTATTGACGCCATACATGCCAAGATTAGACACTGTAAAGGTCCCTCCCTCGTAGTCCAGGGGAAGCAGTTTTTTGCGCTGTGCCTTTTCTGACAATTCTCGGCTTTCTCTGGCTAATTGTTGCAGGGTCAACTGGTCGGCGTTACGGATGACCGGTACGACTAGACCTTCCCGGATAGCGACCGCCATGCCTATGTTAATATCGGAGAATAGCTGAACCCCTTGATTTGTGAGGGTAGAGTTTAGAGAAGGAAAATCTCTAAGCGTCTTGGCACAGGCCCAGAGAATGAAATCATTAATCGAAGGGATGACTGCTTCCCCTTTTTCCTTCCACTCGGCCCTCTTTTTGTTCACCTCGGTCATATTCACATCCGCGGTGACATAAAAATGGGGAGCCGTCTGTTTACTCTTAGTCATACGTTCGCCGACGATCCGGCGCATGGCTGTGAGCGGAACTATCCCTTTTACTTTTGGCGATTTACCTTTCAACTTTCTGCCCTCTATAAATTTAGGATTCGAACATTGCTATCATAGATACCCCACTTTTACGAAGTGCCGGAACGATGGGCAACCGATTTTTGGCGGCATTGCCTTGGCGACTTTTTCCGAGCTTTAAAGACACTTATCCCAGCATAGACCGGCCGGCCACTCAACTTTCCTTTGTCAAAGGTCCTATCCATTTCGATCATGGTCCTGTCGCAACCATTCCGATCTTTTGCGTCCTTGCCCCGAAGGCGCGGGGCTAGTGTCCGGTTCACAGCGCACACGGCCCACTGCACTCCCCTGCCAAAAAAGCGTTGTTTACCATCCCTAAACTCGACTGCCTTTTGTTATCCGGTGGACGCCCCTCAAGGTACAATAGCCCTTCCCAGGTACCATCCTTTAGAACAACACCCATCTCTACGGTAGGCCGGCCGGAAGAATCTAAGGCTTCTCGAGCATGAATCTTCTCAATTTTCATCATTCACCTCCGACAGGATTTTAGAAAACAGCATAGTGTGTTAAATTAGGATATATAGTATATTTGTTTTCATCCTGCGACTATGGTGGTATCAAAAATTTCTCAGCGGTGGGTTGTCTGTGGCTTCTGCGCCTTTTTTATTCTTCTCTCTCTGTTTACAATTTTCGGGGAGAGGGGGGGGCTCCACCTTTGGCAACTATGGGCAGAGAAAAAGAGTCTGGAGGAAACCAACTTTCTCCTAGAAAAGGAAAATAGGAATTTTCGAGAGCGCATCTATCGACTGCGACATGATGACCAGTACCTGGAAAAGATCGCACGAGAGGATCTAAGTCTAGTGCGACCGGGTGACGTTATTTACCGTTTCTCTTCCACGGAGTCAGAAAAAGCTGAGACCAAGGTTATGGGGCAGACCCCTTTTGAACTGCCCCGGTCATCGGGACAAAAATCACGCCCGTAACATTTTCGACGTGACGTTTCCCTCCCACCTTCCGGACCCGGACCAACCTTTGACTATTGCCGGCAGATCTCATGGGCATTACCAAACGTCCCTTTTCACGGAGCTGATGCCACAAGGGTTCGGGAATTCTTTGCGCTGAGGCGGTAATCAGAATCGCGTCAAAGGGGCTCTTCTCTTTCCAACCAAAGAAGCCGTCCCCGAGCTTGACCCATACATTACTGTACCTGAGTCTTGCCAATCGCTTTTTTGCCGTCTGGGCCAAGGAAGGAATGATCTCGATAGTATAGACCTCGCCTGCTAGATGACTGAGGACCGCTGCTTGATATCCCGAACCTGTACCGATCTCCAATACCTTTTCACGCCCCTCGAGCTCCAACAGCTCACTCATAAGGGCGACGATATAAGGCTGAGAGATAGTCTGACCCTTACCAATGGGTAAGGGATGATTCGCGTAGGCAAAGGCACGTTGCCCTTCAGGGACAAAGAGGTGGCGCGGAACTACGGTCATCGCCTTAAGCACTCTCTGATCTTTGATTCCTTGTCTGCGAAGGTCATTCTCAACCATATCGCGACGGGATTGGCTAAAACCCTTCTCCGCTAGAGGTCCATCAGCTGACAGATGAAAGTGGCCTGCCAAAGAGAAAAATAAAAAGAATAGGAAACCGACACCGGCGAGAAAACTTCTATTGGGGATTCGGCTTGAAGACAAAATGGTAATATTCATCCATATCCATTAGGGACTCAACTTCGGAATCGTCTTTTAATTCCACCTCAATCAGCCATCCGTCGTCGTAAGGATCCTCATTGATGATGGTAGGCTGATCAGCCAGTTCATTGTTCACTGAAAGAACCTTACCCGACACTGGGGCGATCAGTTCGGTGACGGTGCCAACAGATTCCAGCTCTGCGAAAGGCTCTCCCGACTCCACTTCATCCCCTAGGTCGGGGAGATCCACCGAAATGATTTGGCCTAGTTCACTCTGGCCATAGTTGGTCAGACCCAGAAAAACGTGTTCGTCCTCAATTCTCACCCAAATATGCGCCTCACTAACCTTGAGTATCCTTTCCATGGCCTTCTATTAATCTATCACTATAGGGGCTACTTTTTTTCTGTCAAGATCAAGAGAGAGGAGGGCGAATGTTTTGCAGTAAACAGCAGAAATACATCTGCGCAACGCTAACGTCCACAGGTAGAAGGAAGGTGAACCTGACCTAAAACGGATGGCGATTTTCGAGGGAGCCTGGATATTCCCCCAGCCCGCTCTGGTTCAGGCCTGCTCGGGGCTTGGCAACCCGCGAGGATGTTTTGGGTTACAGCCAAAAAAAGGAAACCATTCCACGGAACGGTCATGACCTCTATAGCCCGAAGGCTTAAGGGCGAAAAAAAAGAGGGAGCGACCCGACCTATCGCTCCCTCAGTGTAGAACAACTCAAATCTTAGAACTAAAACAAACTACCAACGATTGTAGCCACCCCGTTTACCTCTACCACCACCTCCTCCTCCACCACCGCCTCCAAAGCGTTTTTCCTGAGGTCTAGCTTCATTGACGACCAGCGTCCGTCCGTCTAGTTGCGTGTCGTTCAAAGCCGTAATACACTTTTGGGCTTCCTCATCGGATCCCATCTCCACAAAACCGAAACCCCTAGACTGACCGGTAAATTTATCGGAGATGACTCGCGCCGACTGGACAGTGCCGTGCTCCGAGAATATCTCTTCCAATCGCCCGTCCGTTACCGAATAGGGCAGACCGCCTACATATAACTTATTTCCCATATTCTCCTCCTATTGAGAACATCATAATGTCTTTGCCTTGGGACACGGATCACTGATAGCAGAAGAACATGAGAAAAACAGGGGTAGGAGGTTCGCTCTGGTCGGATATCCTAACCACTAATCGCGCTCGCAAGGTGAGACGCCTTAAGGCCTTTTAATTCTTCCTCGCTCTCTCTCAGAAGGCCTGATACTGAATGAGTTAAGGGTGAGGGTACCTAGCTTTTCTAAGTTTGTCAACGGGTCGTATTGCGCCGTGTATAATCTAACCCAAGGAGCATTCGTTGCGCCATTTA
>JBHHYU010000042.1:0-23257 GCA_046757725.1 Binatia bacterium | reverse complement strand
AGAGATTGACACGGCCTGTTCTTCTCAGATAGCCTATTTCCGTTTTTGGTGTCCAAGGTTTGGGATGCCATTTTTCTGTTTATCATAGGGAGGAGTTTCATTGGTGGATCAAGACTGGGATGTGATTCTCGTCGGTGCTGGTCAAAACAACTTTGCTCTAGGCAGCTATCTCGGGCTCGCAGGCCTAAAAACGGTCATCTGCGAGAGTCGGCTTGAAAACGGAGGCCGGCTCTCAAGTGAAGAGATTACGCTTCCCGGTTACTGGCACAACACGCTGGCTTACTTTCACGATAACCGAGAGATCTCACCTGTTTGGCAAGAGTTGAACTGGGAAAAGGGCCACCACGCCGCATTTGTATCTCCGCCGGTGGTTAGTGCTCTATTGCTGCCTGATGGAAGATCGATCTGTCATCATCAGGCCCTCGACGCGACGGTTAGATCCATCACTCAGTTTTCTGAGTCTGACGCCCATACCTGGCGCCTGATCCATAATAGATACCACAGCCCAATCCGCGACCTCCTCATCCCCTATTACCACCAGCCACCTGGAACCAATAGCCGGCCTTCCGAAGCGCTGAGAGCCGGCCCGACCCTAGCCGAGTTCAAGCGTTTGTGTGCCGCGACTCCCAAGCAAGTCGTCGATGAGCTTTTCGAGAACGATGTCACCAAGACTCTTCTCTTGTGCCAGATGGCGATTCCGCGTGGCTTCGGGATTGATTACGAGGGGGGCGGAGTCGAGGTTTTGAAGATAATCGCCGGGGATGAAAAGCCGGAACTTGCGCGCGGCGGGTCCCATTCCATCGCTCAGGTCCTGCAACGGGCATATGTCCGCAACGGTGGGCAAATCCGTGCCCTACACCGAGTCGAGAAAATCCTGGTCCGCAACGGACGTGCTGTGGGCGTGCAATTGAGCGATGGTCGGGAATGGAAGGCAAGACTGGCCGTGGTCTCCGGCGTCGACCCTTATTCGACGTTCGTTGAAATGATCGGGGCGGAAAAACTTCCCAAGCCTTTCATTGAAGAGGTCAAAGGAATTGAACTTGACGAATTTTCTTATTTCCAGATACAGGTTGCCCTCAAGGCGCCGCTTCGGTACGCGGTTCATGAAGCGAGTGACCCGGACGTTTCTCTCGCCATGAATGTCAGTATCGGCCCTGAGAGTCCAACGGACCTGGAAAAGATGTGGAAGGAGATTCGTGCGGGCGAGTTCCCCGGTCACCCCTGTTTCCATATCATCTGTCCGACCCGGTTCGACCCGCTTCAGGCCCCGGTGGGCAAACATACCGCCTCTCTGTTTATGCCCGTACCGTTCAAGCTGAAGGGACGGAAACCGGAGGATTGGGTTAAACTGAAGAATGGCTACATGGATGAGGTTTTATCTAGGTGGCGTGAGTATGCAACCAATTTGACCGACGACAATATAGAGATGAAAGTCGCCTTGGATCCCTTCTATATCTCCGGTCGTTGGCGCAATATGCGCGGTGGCTCGGTGTGGGTGGCTCGCAAGACTGCCGCCCAAATGGGGGAGAGCCGCCCGTGCAGGGCTCTATCCGGCTATCGGACTCCCATTGACCGGCTCTACCAGGTGGGCGTTGCAACTCATCCGGCAGACGCCGTCATTGCAGGTTCGGGACGGAACGCGTGGCAAATCATCAAGGAAGATCTACATCTGGAAGTCCCAAGGAAGGGGCTGAACGAGACACAGGGAAGCCTATGAGTAAGGTGCTCAAGTATGATGGTGTCGTTATAGGAGCAGGTCATAACGGCATGATCTGCGCCGCTTATCTGGGAAAGTCCGGGAAGCGAATCCTCGTGGTGGAGAAAAATATGGAGGTAGGCGGCGGTCTGGACTCCCATGAGGATCGCAACTATCCCGGATTCTGGCACAATATTCATTCGGTCTTTCACCGGGGTCTTTTGATGTTGCCGTGGTATCAGGATCTAGGA
Organism: Binatia bacterium; assembly: GCA_046757725.1. GTDB lineage: Bacteria > Desulfobacterota > Binatia > UBA9968 > UBA9968 > JBHHYU01. The sequence goes on along the minus strand of JBHHYU010000042.1, from coordinate 21,310 downwards.
CTGGAAAAATTTGGGATCCATTACTACAAACCGGATCCAGGCGTGGTCCATCATTTCCTGGACAAGACATACCTGGGTTGGTTTGCGGATGTGGATCGGACAGTGTCCACCATTAGCCGATTTTCGAAAAAAGACGCAGTAACCTTCAAAGAGATCTGGAGGCGCTGGCAACCGGTGGTCAAGCAGATTGTGTTCCCTGAGACCTATGCGCCACCCCTGGTGATGGAGCAGAAGCGAACCTTGCTGGAAAAATCCTCGGTGGGACGGGAATACCTGAAGTTTTTCAATACTACACCGGAGCAGTTTATCCTGGAACATTTTGAAGACCCACGGGTCCAAGCCTTTATTGGCTTCCTGGGCGTGATGAGGGGTTATGAACTGGATGGTTCGAATACAGGATATTTAATTCCGGCTATGATCGCCTGGGGAGTCAATCCGCAACTCTGCCGTGGCACCTCGCACGCCCTGGGCGATAACCTGGCCCACATGCTGTCTCACAATGGAATCGATTACATCGAAGCGAACGGCGTTGAGCGCATCCTGGTTCACGATGGCCGTGCGCAGGGGGTCGTGTTGGATGATGGAACCGTGGTTCACGCCCGCAATTTCGTTGCATCGAATGTCAACCCGGTGGAAACATTTATCAGGCTTGTCGGGCGGGAAAATCTGGATTCCCAGTTTGGGGAATTGGCGGCAGGGTTTCGTTTCTCAAAAACAACGCCCATCTTTGCGACTAACCTGGCGCTCAACGAACGGCCGAAGTACATTACCGAAGAACAGCACCCTGAGGTGATCGGATCGTTTATGCACATCGTTGGCCTGGAAACCTATACCGAGCTACGGAATCTATTTGAGGATTGCCGAACGGGACAACTCCCGAGGAAACCCTTTATGAATGGGGCGACCCCTTCCTACCATGACGCGACTCAGGCCCCCCCTGGCAAAGCGACGGCCTTTATGTGGCAGCTGGCCCCATACAATCTGTGGGGCAATCCTCAGAATTGGGATAAGGTTCGAGGCGAGTGGTTCAAAAGGCAGCTTGCGATGTGGCGTCACTATGCACCGAACCTGACGGAGGAGAATATCCTCTCGACGGATTCGGCAACCCCTCTCGACATCGAACGTCACGATCGTAACATGTACTGCGGTGACTGGATGATTGGCGAATACACCGGCGATCAGGCCCTGGAGAACAGACCCTTTCCGGGCTGGTCGCAGTATCGGACCCCGATTGAGGGGCTCTATCTTTGTGGTTCCTCCTGTCATCCTGGGGGGAACATCACCGGTGGGCCCGGCTACAATGCCGCCGGCATCATCGCCGGAGATCTGGGACTGGACTTGTGGTGGAAGCCATTAGACTTTAGAGAATACCTGCTCAATCTTAGCTGAGGTGTCGTTTATGGAACTTGAGGGAAAAGTTGCGATCGTTACAGGTGGAGCGCGTCATATCGGCGCCGCCTATTGCAAGCGGCTTGCTTTAGAAGGGGCTCGGGTGGTTGTTGCTGATATTCTCGACGGTGAAAAAGTCGTCCGGGAGATTGAACAGTCCGGTGGTGAGGCCTTGTCTTTGAAGATCAACGTGTCGAAGGAAGAGGATACCCAGCGGATGGCCGATGAAACGGTGAAAAGATTCGGCCGTATCGACATCTTGGTCAACAATGCGGCGATATTTTTAAGTATTCAACGCAGACCCTTCCACGAGATATCCGCGGAAGAATGGGATCAAGTGAGCTGCGTTAACATCAAGGGACCCTTCCTTTGTACAAAAGCGGTTTTTCCCCAAATGAGCGAGCAGAAAAGCGGTAAGATCATTAATATATCTTCCACCACGGCAATGGCGGGGACACCACTCTTCCTCCATTACGTGACCTCAAAAGCAGCACTGATAGGTATGACCCGTTCCCTTGCGAGGGAGATGGGTGAGTACGGAATCTGTGTCAATGCTCTTGCGCCAGGCCTGGTGCAGCACGAGGGACAAACGGTGCCAAAAGAGTTCACCGAATTTCAACTTAAAGCCAGGTCTCTGAAAAGGCTGCAGATCCCCGAAGATCTGACCGGGGCCCTCATCTTTTTTGCCTCGTCCGCCAGTGACTTTGTAACCGGGCAGACCCTGCTTGTTGATGGTGGGAGTGTTTTCCACTGAGGTCAACATGCCGAAGAGCCTCAGAACCTTTCTGGAAGACCTTCGAAGACAGGCCCCTCTGGAGGTAGTGCATATCACTAAAGAGGTCAATCCCCACGATTATGACGTTACTGCGATCATCAAGCATCTTGGCGCATTGAAGAAATTTCCCGTTTTAATCTTTGACCGACCGCTCAATCTACATAGGCGGGTGAGCAAGACACGGTTGGTGATGAATTGTGAGAACTCCTTAAAAAAGGTCCAGGTTGCCTTGGGGGTGGGACCGGAAGTGGAAAGAGTGGATTTGGCCATGGAGTGTTTGAATAGAGAAAGCAAGAGACTCAAGCCCATGGTCGTGGCAAAAGATGAGGCACCTGTGAAGGAGGTCATCCAGCTTGGATCAGAAATTGATCTCTTCGATCTCCCGCTCATGCGTCACCATGAGATGGACGGTGGTCCTTATATCGACATGTCCAGTATGGGAAAAGATCGTGAGACCGGTGTTTATAATGTTTCCTTTCACCGGATGGAGGTTAAGGATCGCAACCACACCGCTTTCCTTCTTTCCTTACAGCATATGTGGAGGGTCTTTAAGGAATATGAGGAGCATGGTGAGGAGTGCCCCATTGCGACTGTTACCGGTCATCATCCGGCTTACCAGATGGGTGCTTGTTATCGTGGCCCCTTTGAAGTGGATGAATTCGAAGTGATCGGTGGCTATCTTCAAGAGCCGTTACGTCTCACTCCATCGGAAACTTATGGAGAGAGGTTGTTGGTTCCTGCAGACGCGGAAATCGTTATCGAGGGGGCGTTGCTCCCTGGGAAGCGATCGGTTGAGGGGCCTTTCGGAGAGGCCAATGGGTACTTGGGATCCCAGGGTTTCCAGCACTCCCCTCTGTACGAAGTCAGGGCCATTACCCACCGTAGAGACCCGATGCACCAGTCGATCATTACTCCAGAGGGAGATAAGCCATGGCTGGACCTGGCACGTGAAGGGGCCTATCTCCGCCGGTGCCGGGAGGCTGTTCCCGGGGTGAAGGCGGTATGTAAGAGCGGTCGGCACGCTCTGTTGAATGTCTTCATCTCGATGAAAAAAATGTCCGAAGGAGATCCGGGGCGAGCGGCCGCAGCAGCCCTGAGCTTTGACCAGGGTAAGCATGTTTTCGTTTTTGACGATGATATCGATGTTTATAACCCCACGGAGATCCTCTGGGCCCTGGCGACACGGGTACAACCCCACCGGCAGGTCTCCCTCATTCAAGAGATCATGCGGGCGAGCTTTCTGGACCCCTCTCTCACAGATCCGCATAAGACGTCGGCGATGATCATTGATGCGACCCGTCCTCTAGACCGCCCGTTTTCACCGGTCTCCCGGTGTCCGGATGAGGCCTTGGCCAGAATTCAATTAGAACATTACATTCCAAAGACATTGCTTGACGGTATTCCGACGGATCGGACAACCTACTGGTGTTGATGGATGGGAGGTTCTCCATTGAATAGCTCTTCCATTGGATTGGAGATCGCTGATTGGCCAGAATAGCCGTACTAGGGGCTGGGAATGGGGGGTGTGCCGTGGCGGCAGACTTGACGCTGCGCGGGCACGAGGTTGGGCTTTACAGCAGATCACCGGCAACCTTGGATCCCATAATCGAAAAAAGAGGGATAGAGACGACCGGTCTCTTGGGAGACTGCTTTGCCCCCTTGGCTAAAGCCAGTAACGAAGCTCGTGAAGTCGTCGAGGATGCGGAACTGATCATAGTCGTTGTCCCGGGGACGGGCCATGAGTATTATGCTCGACTGCTTGCTCCCCTGATCGTTTCAGGGCAGACGGTGTTTCTGAATCCCGGGCATGCGGGCGGGGCTGTCCACTTTGCAGCTGTGTTAAGGAAAGAAGGCTGCAATAAAGAGATCGACATCTGTGAGACAAACTCACTAACCTACGGTTGTCGATTGACCGGCCCGGCAAAAGTGACCGTCTATCTGAAGGCGAAGTTTCTTTTCTTCGCGTGCTTCCCGGGAAAGGCCGTCAGTAAAGCATGGGAAAAGGTGAGGCCGTTGTACCCAATCCTAAAGCCTTGTACGAGCACTTTGGAGACCTCTCTTTCCTATCTTAACGGTATTCTTCATCCAGCGGGTATGATACTTAACGCCGGGTGGATCGAGCATACCCACGGGGATTTCTATTATTACTACGAGGGAACAACTCCAGCGGTGGCCAGGGTCATTGAAAAGGTGGATAAGGAACGTATGAGGATCATGGAGAATTTAGGATTAAAGCCGATGAGTTTTTTGGATATCTTTTATCACGCGGGCTATACGACGGAGCGGGCCCACGCTACGGGTTCAGTCTTTCAGGCCTTTCAAGAAAGCGAGGTCAATAAACCTCGTAAGGCTCCCGCATCACTCGAACACAGATACATGGATGAGGACGTGGGTTACGGGATTGTTCCCATGTCGGAGATCGGCAAGGCGGCTGGAGTGGACACTCCCGTGATGGACTCGCTCATTCGGATTGCATCTACTATGAAACAGGTGAACTTCCGCCAGGATGGTCTTACTCTTGAAAGAATGGGCCTGACAGCTGTCAAGAAAGAACAGCTCCGGGAGTTTTTCTACGAAGGATACTAATCCTCTCTCCATACGATGAATCCGGAAATCCTCGCGAAACAAACGAAGGCAATGGCAGCAGAAGGGCTCGACGCGCTCATAGCGCTCTCCCCGGAGAATGTGACCTATACCACGGGCATTGTTGTTCCGTCGCAGTCCCTTATGCGTAGGCGCCATGCCGGTTGCATTGTTACGTCTGATGGTCGCGTTTCGATGTTGGTGATCGACATGGAGGAGACCACGATCAAAAAGCGGGGAGGGATAGACAACCTTATCGTTTACCGTGAGTTCAAAGAAGATCCCATGGAAAAATTAGGTGAGGCCTTAGGGAATCTGAAGCTGGGACGGTCGAAGCTTGGGATTGAACTGGAGTATATTCCAGCGAAGGATCTATTAACGCTTCAGCGCATAGTGCCGGGTGCCACACTCACGGCAGTAGATGGGTTCTTCCATAAGCTCCGGCAAGTGAAGACATCCGGGGAGCTGAATCTACTTCGTTCCCTGGGCAGAATGACCGACAGGGCTATTGGTGAAACTCTAAAAAATGCGGGGGAGGGGATGACCGAGTTGGATTTGGCGGGCATTTTAATGCGGGGGATCTTTGCCGGGGGGGTGGAAGATTTCAAGCTTATGATCATCGCATCGGGGGAGAGAAGCCAGTACCCGAATGTCGGCCCAACGCGACGAGCGATAAGAAAAGGGGATATTATCCGGATGGAGATCTTTGGCATGCAGAACGGCTATCATGCAGGTGTTTGCCGGACCGCCGTCGTGGGAAGTCCTTCTCCGGAACAGAAGGAGATCTGGAGCCATTTGATTGAATGCAAATATCTGGTTATGGATTTGGTTAAACCAGGTGCCGGGTGCAAGGAAACCTACGCGAGCTTCCTGAAAAAGTTTCGCCAGTTGGGGTTTGCGCCCATTAGCTTTGTCGGCCACGGTATTGGCCTTTTTCTTCATGAAGAGCCCTATTTGGGGGAGTACGGTGACGGAATGCTGGAAGAGGGGATGGTCCTTGCCATTGAGCCTCTGGTTTTTATTCCTGGAAAGATGGGATTGCAAAACAAGGATATGCTCTCTGTTACAAAAGATGGATGTGAACTTCTATCGGATTTCACTCCAACGGACGAGCTCATACAGGTCGGGTAAAGTTTGATGAAGATCAGGCAAATTGAAGCTTTTCCTATCAAATTGCCCACTCGCAGGGTACATCAGTGGGCCAGCCTAACCACGCCCATTGGCGTCTATGTCATAGTGAAATTGAAAACGGAGGAGGGGCTGGAGGGTTTCGGGGAGGCGCCGGTATTGAAAGACTGGGGTGGGGACCACATGAAATATTACGGAGAGACACCAAAGACGACACTTCACGTTATTAACGATTTCTTAGCTCCGGCCCTGGGTGGACAAGATCCGTGTCGAATTGAGTTTCTCCACTCGCTCATGGACAAAACCATAAAAGGATATCCGTACTGTAAAGCCGCTGTCGACATGGCCCTCTATGACGTTGTTGGCAAGGCGTTCGAAATACCGGTTTACCAGCTTCTGGGCGGATGCTATCGGGAGCGAGTATCTGTGGCACACAGCATAGGCCTCATGGAGACCAAGAAAGCCATAAACGAAGCGCTGCAGGTTAAGGAAGAAGGAATTAAGACCATCAAGCTCAAAGGCGGCTTGGAGGATCGGAGGGATGTGGATCTGGTAAAGGGGATGCGTAAGGCCCTTGGACCTGAAATCCAGATTGCATTGGATGCGAATCAAGGTTATCCCACACCCAAAGCGGCCATAAAGGCGATTAAGGCAATGGAAGAATTCGACATCCTTTATGTGGAACAACCCGTGGAGGGTATTGAGTCAATGGCTCAAGTGACTCAGAGGGTGGATACCCCGATCATGGCCGATGAGAGCGCGTGGACTGCTCAGGATGTATTAGAAATCATTCGAAAAAAAGCTGCTGATAGCATCTCTCTGTATACCACCAAACCTGGAGGCTTATATAAAGCGAAAAAGGTTGCAGCCGTAGCAGAGGCGGCAAGACTCGGCTGCAACGTTAATGGATCACTAGAGACGGGTATCGGCAATAGTGCCAATCTGCACCTGGCGGCCTCTACGGGGGCTGCCGGTTTGGCCTGTGTCATTCCCGTCTCGACTCCTAGGGGGAAGGGGAAAAAACGCATCGCCGGTATCTACTACGAGGACGACATTATCCAGGATCCCTTTGACTATATTGGCGGAGATCTCCTTGTTTCATCTAAGCCGGGTCTAGGCGTGGTCGTGGATGAAGAGAAGGTGAGGCGCTATCGAGCTGATTAATCCGCAGGGGTCCACAACGCGGTGGTGCCCCTCAAGGTTTTGGTTACTCCCCCTTAGCCTGGTAATGAAGCGAGCGGGTTGTGGGAATTCGGAAAATTACCATTTTGGGAGCCGGGAATGGTGGCTGTGCGGCGGCAGCGGATTTAACCCTCAGAGGATATGAGGTCCGCCTGTACTCCCGTTCTCAAACCACCCTGAGACCCATCCTTGAACGAGGCGGCATTCAGATTGTTGAGGCGGGGACGCAAAACTTTGTGCGACCACAGCTTGTAAGTTCCAAGTTGGCTAAGGCGGTTGCCGGTGCCGACCTTATCATGATTGTCGCTCCGTCTGTGGCCCATGAGTTTCTAGCAACGCAACTGGCCCCTCTTTTAAGGGATAACCAGATTATTCTTCTTAATCCCGGGCATACGGGAGGTACGCTACACCTGGTCTCTATCTTGAGAGAGAAAGGGGTAAAGACAAACATCAGAGCCTGTGAAACCGTCACGCTGACCTATATATGCCGGATGATTGGCCCGGCCCGTGTGGAAATTTACCGGCGGACAACCCATCTTCGCTGTGCCGCTTTCCCTGGTAGAATCACCCCTGCCCTGGTCCGGGAGATCGCTACCATCTATCCGAACGTTGTCCCTGCAAACAACGTCGTAGAAACGGGTCTGTCGAATATCAATGCAATTATGCACCCTGCCGGGATGGTAGGTAACGCTGGACGAATAGAAAGGCTTATGGGAGATTTCTACTTCTACCGCGAAGGCATTACCCCTGCCATAGCTCGGGTCATCGAGGGAGTGGATCGAGAACGAATGAACATCATCAAGAGATTAGGGTTGCCTCCGCTTAGCTTTATTGAAATCTTTTACCAGGCGGGTCTCACCTCGTGCTCCGCCCGGGCCAGTGGTTCCATCTACAAAGCGATCAGGGAGAGCGCGGCGAACCAAACCATCAGATCCCCCGCAGCGCTGAACCACCGATACCTTGAGGAGGATGTCGGCTACGGTTTGGTACCCATCTCCGAGATGGGTAGATTAACGGAGGTAGAGACTCCTACCATTGATGCTCTTATCCTGCTTGCTTCGGAGATCAACGATACGGACTATCGTAGGGAGGGACTCAACCTGGAGAAAATGGGTCTGTCCGGAGTAGGCCTTAGCGAGTTAAACACGCTGCTCCACGACGGCTTGTAAAAGAGCAGAAAGGATTCCGCCATGGGATTGGTACGACTGGGGCTCTGTTTCGACGGTTTTTATTCGATCAACGAGATGATGGAGCTTGCCCGCCTTGCCGACATCGCCGGGATGGAGTCCATCTGGATGTCCGATCACCTATGCTTCCGAGATTCATTGGCATCCGCCACGGCTTTTCTTACAACTACGAAAAGGATCAGGGTCGTTCCTGCTCCCCTCAGCCCTTACTCACGACATCCCATCATCTCGGCGATGGCTATCGCTACCATGGAAGAGCTGGCGCCGGGAAGAGTAGCGGCAACCGCAGGTACAGGAAACGCTGCGGCCCTGGAAGAAGTGGGATTAAAAACAACGCGACCCCTGAAGACGATGCGGGAGTACCTACAGATCTTAAGGAGTTTTCTTGCCGGAGATAGTGTTCGCTTTCAGGGAGAGATTTTCAACATTCATGGAGCCAAGTTAGGGTTCAAACCTTCAGCTCCGATACCCGTCTACATGACCGCTGTAAAACCTCGCATGCTCCGGCTCGCGGGTGAGATCGGTGATGGTGTCCTGCTTTCGGCCGGTTGTGCGCCCAGGTACATTGGTCAGTGTATAGGGGAGATTAAGAAGGGGGCGGAGCGCGCAGGCCGGTCGATTCAGGAACGGGATGTCGCTTGCTTTGTTGCTGCCTCGGTTTCGGATAACCGCAGGGAAGCCATAGAGGCCAGCAAGGGCCTTTTGGCCTACATTTTCCGCAACAAACATCATGCTGAGAATATCAGGATGGGGGGAGGAAGAGTCGACCAAGAGCGTCTGGCGGTAGCCGTGGGAAACAGGGATTGGGATCAGGCAAAAAAGCTTATCAGTGATGAGGTTGTCTTCGGTCACTCCATCTCCGGAAAACCATCTGAGTGCCGGCAACGACTACAAGAGTTCATCCAGGAGGGTCTTGATCTTCCAATCCTCCTCCCCTTGGGGACCCAGGAAGCAAGAAAAAGAGTTATCGCGCTGGCGCGAGATCTTTTGAATTGAGCTATACGGATGAACGCTGCCAAAGCCAAGAATTACGTGGAAGAGAACCTGGACTACAAGGAGGCCAAACGACTTCTTGTCAAACTGGTACGGTCTGCGAGCCCTCAAACAGAGTTGCTCGAAGAGGAACCCAGAGTCCTCGCGCTGATCAGAGAGGTCGTTAGGCCGGAGCTGGAGGAAGCAGGGATTTGCACCACGATAGATGACCAAGGCAACCTCATTTCGATGCTCGATGGGAAGGAGGGAGGCAAGCGCCTTCTCTTCGTGGGCTACGCTATGAACGCGGCACCGAGCACAATGCAAAATCCTTATTCCGGTGAAGTGATCGATGGAACCGCTTACGGAATCAACGGAGAGTGCGTCTGGGGAAGGGGTGCGTGCGAGCAAAAGGGCAGCCTCGCTGCCATGATAGCTGCGATAAAACTCGTTGCCGGATGCAAGGTACAGTTACCGGGAGCGGTCTCCTTTGTTACCAGCACCGCAGGCGAAACGGGTCGGCACCACTCCCTGGCTCACGTGCTGGAGCATGGTGGACTCGTGGCGGACTGGGGAATTATCGATGGCCCACCCGAGATCCAGCTCGGAAATAAAGGACGAGTCGATATTCTCGTTACCGTCCGAGGCAAACAATCCCATAGCAGCAGGCCGGAAGAGGGGATCAATGCGATTGATGGCGCTGTCACGGTCTTGGAGAAACTGAAACTGCTGATGCCCTATCCCTCGGATAAGACGCACTCTGGTCTTGGAAGGGTTAGCCTGATCCCGAATGCCATTGAAAGCTTCCCCAAGGCGACGCATACGATTCAGGGCGAGTGCAAAATCATGTTTGACCGTAGGCTGCTTCCAGGTGACGATCCGGTCGAAGCGACTCAACAGTTAAGCCGTGCCATTGGAAACGTCGAGCCATTTCAGGTGGAGGTGGAGGCGAAAGACTTTATGTATCCGAGTGAAGTGGCCAAGGAGGCGGAAGTGGTCGAGTCCCTGCAAGACGCAATCCGTACCATGCTGGGACGGGAGCCGCGATTTAGCTACTCATCCGCAGCGAACGATACAGGCCTACTCAATGTCAAGGGAATCGAAGCCATCAACTACGGTGCTCGAGATATTCGCTTCCAGCATACGGATCACGATCTCGTTTCAGTAAACCGCGTTTTTGAGGCAGCAAAGGTTTTTGCCTTTATGGCTCTTCATCGCTGAGACTCTTCTTCTTTAGAAGGTGCATGATTTTGATATTAGCAGATGACTAGAAAGTCACGTTTGCCGGGGCGGCCCCACACGGATCAGGGGCATCGGTGGAATACAACGCTGTACGACTCCAAGCACTCCTATGTTTGGAAATACGGCGCCGAGCTAATCGAGCTCTTGTCCCCTAAACCTGGAGAGAGAATCCTTGATCTCGGGTGCGGGACAGGACACCTCACTCACAAGATCGCCGAGTTCGGCGCGGACGTGGTTGGAATCGATAGGGATTCCGACATGATCTCCCAGGCACTCAAGAGCTATCCCAAACTGAAGTTTGCGCTCACGGACGGGAGAGATTTCCACTTTGCGCAGCCGTTCGACGCTGTCTTCTCCAATGCCGCCCTTCATTGGATGAAGGAGCCTGAAAGAGTGGCTGCATGTATCTGGGTTGCCTTGAAAAGAGGGGGTCGTTTCGTAGCTGAATTTGGCGGTAAAGGAAATGTCAATGCCATTGTGAGCGCTATCAGTGAGGTCGTGAAGTCCTGGGGTCCTGCTCCCGTGCAGAGCTTTGATCCCTGGTATTTTCCCAGCTTGGGCGAGTACTCGACCCTTCTGGAGAAGCAGGGTTTTGATGTTACTTTTGGGACCCTCTTTGAGCGCCCCACCCCATTGGAGGGTGGTGATGAAGGGATGCGTAATTGGCTCGCGGTATTTGCGCGTTCCCATTTGCTCGGGTTGACGGGTGATCAACGGAGCCGTGCGGTTGAACTCATTGAGCAGCAACTGCGTCCGCTTTTATACCGTGATGGGACCTGGTTTGCCGATTATAAGAGGATTCGGGTGGTCGCCGTGAAGGAATGAATCTGACCGGCACGGTTATAACAATTCTCTAACCGGAAGCACCAAGAAACAGACGGCCGACCTCGGGATCTCGTAACAGTTCATTTCCTGTTCCCACCAAGGCGATCTCCCCGGAAACTAAGACGTAGCCGATATCCGCAAACTCCAACCCCTTCTTTGCGTTCTGTTCCACCATCACGATGGTTTTGCCTTGTACATGCTGGAGGTCCTTGAGGATTTCGAAGACCATATCTATGTATCGAGGTTCTAGACCTATGGACGGTTCGTCCACGAGTAACACCCGGGGCTCCATGATCAGAGCACGGGCTATTTCAAGCAAGCGTCGTTCACCGCCGGACAGCACGGATGCACGCTGGCGGCGCCGTTTTGCAAGCGGGAGGTATTTCTGAAAGACCGTCTCAGCTCTGGACTTGGCTTGGGCCGTTTTTTTCATCAAGAACCCGCCCATCCAAAGGTTCTCTTCTACCGTCATTTCGGGAAAGACTGAATTATCCTGCAGAACATAAGCAATGCCGGCGGATTTAAGCTTCTGATTGGGACTCAGCTTTGTAATCGTTCTACCATTGATTTTTATCGTGCCGGCCATGATGGTAGTAAAGCCGTAAATTGAATGAAGTACGGTGGACTTGCCGGCTCCATTCGGGCCTATAAGGCAGAGAGACTGGCGGGCCCCGACTTGCAAATTGACGCCGTGAAGCACCTCCATCTTGCCATAGCCGGCTATTAAGCCATCAATGCTTAATAGCGGTTCGCCTTCCGCCAGTTGCGCTATACGTTCTCGGATGTTTCCGTCCTTGGAAACTTGAGTGGCCTTCTCTTTGCTATCACCAGATAACCGATGGTTCGCCATTAGTAAGCCCCCAGATAAGCATCGATGACGCGCTGGTCGTTGCGAATGACCTCAGGCGAGCCTTGCGCCAACAACTCACCATGAGCCAGGCAGTAGATCTGCTCTACCAGGCTCATAATGACCCGCATATTGTGTTCAATCACAAGGAGCGTAATCCCGATCTCGGCATTGGCTCGTTTTAGCATATCGATCAAACTGTTGATCAGGGTAGGGTTGATGCCGGCCGTCGGCTCATCGAGCAGCAGCATCTTTGGCTGGTTCATAAGTGCCATGGCGAACTCCAGGAGCTTTTGTTGGCCAAAGGAGAGTTCTCCCGCTTGCAAATGGCGTTTCGAATAGAGCCCGACGAATTCCAACAAGCCTTCCGCTCTCTCCGTTGCTTCGAGAGGGAGTTTGGTAAACATGGTGCGCAAACCTTCGTGGACGTGGGATACGCTAATCTGCATATTTTTCATACAGCTCATCTGACTGTAGATACGGGTCTGCTGAAAAGTTCGCAAGAGACCCATTCTTGCAATTTCAGGTACACGAAGCATCGAAATCTCTTTTCCTGCAAACCGGATGGAGCCGTTGTCGATGGGATGGTAGCCCACAATCGAGTTGAACAGTGTCGTTTTGCCCGACCCGTTTGGGCCGATGAGGCCGAAGATGCTTCCCTCGGGCACCGTCAAGCTGATGTTGTGGTTAGCGCTGATGCCGCCAAAAGACTTGTCGACGTGTTCTACCTCGAGAATAGGGATCATCGACTTCCACCCCGGCGCCCTATACGAGCCGGCTCTCTGCACCCGCAATCTCGCCAAAGTTTTCCGGCCACCTCCCGCGTAACCAACCCATGATTCCCTGCGGGAAGAAAACTACAATAATAACGATGAGGATCCCGAGGGCCACACGTTGCCACCCCAAAAGATATGTCCAAAACAGTTCCTGAGTAATGTGAAACACGGTTGCGCCTATGACCGGGCCCCACAGGGTCCCTTTCCCACCTAGAATGGCCATGAGCAGCATCCATACACCGAAAGTATTGGTGGGAAATGCTACCTCTCGGTCAATGAAGTTGTTCAGATGACCGAAGGCCCCGCCGGCAGGTGCCAGAAAAAGAGCCGACACGCACCAGGCCACGGTCTTGTAGCGGGTCGTATGAAGTCCCATGGCCTCTGCCTTGTCTTCGTCGTCTCTTATTGCGTTAATGGCGAGCCCGAAGCGGCTTGAAAAAATAGCTTTCAATGTCACAAAGCAGATCACAGCAAGCGTGAAGAACAGGTAATAAAAGAAAATACCGGGTGTGCTTGCTTCGCCCGGATAGATCGGAGCAACCATGCCTGAGCCGGCACCGATATAGTCCCAACCGCTGGCAATTTCCGCCGCGGCGACACCAATCCCAAGGGTGCACACGGCGAAGTAGGGTCCCCTTAACCTTAAAATGCCCATGCCCAGGACTGCGGCGACGGACACGGCGATTACCGTGGAAACTACTATACCTGCAGCAAATCCCGTAAAGTACTGAAAAGGCGTCAGAGCGTGCACGCCGCCGGCGGCGTTCGCATATTCTCCACCGTGGAAATACAGTACTCGCTGCACCACCGCCGTCGTATAGGTTCCGATACCGAAAAAGAGTATATTGCCGAAGGAGTTGTACCCCATCTGCCCGCCGGCGAGGTCCCAGGTCAGGGCGAAAAGGATCATCATCCAGAGCAAGGCAAACTGTATAATGAAAGGTGTCGCGACTACCGGCGCGAGCAGGCCCACCACCGCTATCAAGATATAGGGCAGGTGGTTCCGGGTAGAAAACGTCATTTCAGGTATCTCCGTTGTCGGCTCAGGCGGTGATTACGCCAGACGAGGATGACAACAAGAAGGGAGAAAATGAAAGCGGATTGGTATTCTGTTCCCAAGAGAAAAGCGGCGAAGTTTTCGGCTGCTCCGAGTCCCATCCCTACGAAAACGACAGCGGCCAGGTTGCCAAGGCCTGCTACAATCACAATCATAAAAGAGCGGATGGTATAGGTGAGTCCCAGATAGGGGTGAATCAGCCAGATCATGGCCACCAGGCTACCGGTGGCACCGCAGATCGCTGCATTCAGGGCGAAGGTGCTGGCGTAGACCTGGTCTGTGTTGATGCCCATGATACGGGCGGCACGCTGATTCTGTGCAGCAGCTCGGATAGCCTGGCCCAGCCGACTGTTTTTCAGAAAGAGAAAAAGGCCGGCGCCTAACGCCAGTGCCGCGGCAAAGGCGAGAATCTTGATCTGAGGTATGACGATCAGATTATTTGCTAGAAAGAGTGTCCCAAGGCCGGACTCCACAGTCCGCACGTCAGCCCCGAATAGCTCATTCGCCATTTGTTGCAATATAATGCTAATGCCGAAAGTTGCCAGGACTGATATAAATCGGTCCTTGTCGACGATGCGGAAAATGACCAGCCGGTAGATCAACCAGCCGAGGACAAAAAGGGCTGCTGCAGCGATTGGCAACGTGAATAGTGGATGGAGTCCGGCGGCAGCAAGGAAAAAGGTCACGTAGCCCCCTAGCATGACAAAATCACCTTGCGCTATGTTGATGATGTTCATAACCCCCCAGACCAGCGCCAACCCATAGGCCGCCAGGGCGAAAATGGCCCCGATCAACACGCCGTCGATAAGTAGTTGCAGCGAAAGGCCTGGCGCCTGGGCTAAGAGGGAAAGATTGTCCAGCATAGATGCGGGAAGTAGCCCGCCTCTGAGTCAATTACAGAGGCGGGCGGTGACGTGATAAGTTTAACGTTGACTCCACTTGGGCCGCGGGTGAATCAGCTTCGAGGTTGCCCATTTGGTTGGGGCTACCACCTTGAGCTTCCCTTTTTGGATCTGACGGAGAATCATCGGCTTTGCAATATTCTTACCGGTCTTGTCAAATTTTACAGACCCATAAAAGGTTTGAAGCTTGGTCTTTGCGATGGCATTGCGTACCTTTTTGGTATCAAGGGAATTCGCACGTTGCAGGGCGTCAATGTAGACGAGCACTGCCGCCGTCGACTCTGCCGCTTGATAGGGTGGGACATAACCGTATTCTTTTTCGAAATCAGCTGCATAGTTCCTGGCCGTGCCGAACCACTGGTCCTTGTAGGTCAGCTGTGGCGCCCATTGGGCCGCGCACAGCGTGTAATCGGCACGCGAACCGAAATTTTTTATCACGGCCGCTGACTCACAATGGGTGATCGCGAGCATCGGTACATCTACCTTCATATCCGAGATCTGACGAATAGCCAGGGTTGCTCCCTTTGAATGACCCGAGACCACAAGCACATCAGGTTTTACGGCCTTGACCTTGTTCAGGGTAGCTGACATGTCACTGAGCTCAGGTGGTAGCTTGTCGTCTATCGCAACCTTCATACCCCAGCGCTGGGCGTCTTCAAGTACCCCGGCGCGAATATCCTGAGAGAACGGATCATTCTCAACGGCGACGGCTACCTTGACTTTCTTGGGACTTTTTCCGCCTTTTTGGGCCACCTCGGCAGCCAGGTTAATGGCCTCCCTCAAATAGTAGTCCGAAGTGGAAAGGACCGCGAAAACGTATTTGTAGCCCTTGTTGAAAATGCTCCTGGAAGCACCGTTGCCCTCGACCATGGGGATCTTGAATCTCTCGGTCACCGGGGCGATCGCCTTGGTTAGGCCTGAACTGTAGGGGCCTAACATGAATTTCACACCGTCCTGTTTGATCAGTCGCTCAGCAAGCTGTGCGCCGCGCGCCGCCGTCGACTCGTCATCGTAATACCGGATCTTAATCGGGTGGTATTTGCCGCCAACCTTGACACCACCCCTGGCATTGATGCGCTTGACCGCGAGATTGTAACCGTTCTTGGTATGCTTGCCGGCGGTCGAGTACTTCCCTGTGGCCGATACGGCGGCTCCGAATGTGATTGTGTGACTTAGGGCCTGTGTGCCGGTTATGCCTACCGTCGCCAGTATCACCGCGGTACCTACCGACGCAAGAAATATGGAGTCTCCGACTAACTTCATCATGGTTTCCCCTCCTTTTGTATCAAACTGAGGCTTCTTCTCAATGTTGAATACGACCTTGGCTGACCCGATCGATGCTATCAATTCTCATGGGGGTGTGCAATACCTGGTGCGGGTCGACTCAGCCAAGGCCGTCATTCACGCGCCGTAGTCGGAAAAGACCACGGATGCTTTTTATCCTAGTTGCCGAATAGTTTCTTTACCGTACCGACAGCGCCTTTTGTACCCTCCTTGACGGCACCCTTAGCGGCGGCGGCTCCTTCTTTAGCCTTTCCGAGCAGCTGTCCCGTGTTCACGGTGGCTACTGCCTTCGCGACGCCTTTTTTGATGGCGTCGAGTAGTTTCTTGGTCACTTCACCGGGTGTGGCGCCGCCTTTCTTTTTCCCGATGTCTTTAAGGTGGATATCGGGTAAAGGTGCGCTTAGGGTTTTGCCCTGTAACAGGGTAGAGCTGATATTGACTTTGCCGTTCCGTACATAGAGGTTCTCAATGACCAGTTTCCGACCCTCTTTGCTACTGTCTTTCGAAGGAGTTTTCTTCTTTGCCGTGCTCTTTCCCTTCCCTGTATAGGCATCTACGTTCCGCTTGATGGCGTCAATGTTGCTCCCCTCAGACCCCAGTTCGTAAGTAACCTCCGGTGCCGAAATCGCGATTTCTTTGATGACGACTGGATTCTGAGCGACCGTGCCGACATCCAGTTTAAGACTGATCTCTCCAAGGCGGAAAGCCCTTTCAGTTTTGAAACCTTTCGGGTTC
This sequence comes from Binatia bacterium, assembly GCA_046757725.1. GTDB lineage: Bacteria > Desulfobacterota > Binatia > UBA9968 > UBA9968 > JBHHYU01. Next base: position 4,426 of record JBHHYU010000042.1, on the reverse strand, counting down.
CCCATACTGAGCCCGCGTAGTGCCCCTTCCCCAGAAGTGACGGAGACCTTTACCGCGTTGAGGCGTACGTCAGTCTGCGTGATTTCGGAACCATATTTTTCGACCGCGGTTTTAATCAATGAATCGAGAGATGAAAACACGAAAAAAATGACGGCAATAATGATTACAACGATGAGTCCCCCACCAATTAAAAGCCAACGTTTCATAGGAACTACCTCCTTTTCATAGTACGCGACTTGCTCTTGGCCGTGAGATTCGGCATATGTTTTTGCGTCCCGCTTGGATCACGGTCCGCACATGAACACCAATTAAGGGAATAGGATCGGTCTCCATAGGCCCCAACCCTTATCATTCGGTCTGTTTTAAAGCAACTTCCGTCTGGCTTCTGTCCAAGGTGTTTCTAGCTGGCAGAAAACGCCGGTGTTACTATAGTTCTATTCGAAAGACAGTGCCGCGCCGTGTGTGAGGTTTTTATCCAATGGGGCCGGTGCTTTCTCGTTCGTTCGGATGGTAGCCGCGTAGGGTGACGGCCCCCGGTGTCGGAGCCAACCGATAAGCGGGCTTCGCTCCGTGAGGGGTTGGACAAATTCGAAGGAGTGAGTACCGATTTCAAAACGTATCCCGGTAGACTGTATCTGTTCCCGTTCAATGGGTGTACCATCCTTGTGGAGCAAGCTTTTGTACCAATGTCGAACCATCGGCAGGTCGTCAACGGCCACAACAACCGTGCCGATGCCGCTGGCTCCGTTGTTATGCATGGTGTCGCGAGGTATGCGCTCCTCTCGCTCCGTCTTATCTTGGATGAGAAACGGTGCAACCCCTCTGTGGCCCTCGAGTGGAATGGAGAGGAGCCATCGTAGTTGGTACCCGTCCGGTCGCCTACGAGTCAACGGGTGTGGATCGGTGATGTTGACCCCGGCCTTACGAAACCCGGTCGTGTCACCCTGCAGGTCGTCGGTCTGTAGGCAGAAATCAACAAGGCCCTCTCCTTTTTGAAGGGGCTTCCACCAGCGATGCTTAGGTTTCTTCTCATAGAAAGCGATCAACTCGATGTAGGCCCCGTCGGCAAAGGAAATCAGAGCGTTGTACGTGCCGATCGGATGTCTTCCTCCTGGAACAACAGTAAAACCCAGTCGCTCATAGTCCTTTACCGTCGCTTCCAGATCACGAACGACAATTACGATGTGATCAATTCCCGTCAGCATGGCTTTACTTTACTGTTCTGCTGTCACTTGGAGGAGGGTACGAACAAGTGCATAGCATCTGCGGATTCTTTGGTAACGTGACAAGGCTTATTTGAAGGCAGGGGCCACCTCGTTCAGGAAACGCTTTAGTTGCCCTTCCTGATCCCAAGACGTCAAGCGAAGCGCGACATGCTGGAGGCCCGCATCAAAATATTCTTTTAGCTGTTCAACGCATCTCTTGGGATTTCCGGCGATAGTCCAACCGCTGACAAATGCCGCACTGAAATTGGAGGTGTAATACTTATCCAAAAATTCTTTGCTTTCTTGGAGCCCTGCCTGCTGATCTTCCTGAATGTTCATGTTGTGATAAAGAGCGTTCCCGAGCTGAGCGGGGTCTCGTCCCTCCTCGCGGGCCATGTCGGCAATGCGTGCCCACTGCTGGCGAAACTGCTCAGGATTCACTTTGTTCGTCATCCAGCCATCCGCATATCGTGCCACACGCCGTAGACTCCGCTCGATGACCTCTTTGGGTGCGCTGGCCCCGTCTTTCCACGCCAGTCCGGTAGGATTGCTGGCGATCCAGATCGGATACGGATTTTGCACCGGTTTAGGCTCCAGCTTTACGTTTTGAAACTGGAAAAATCGCCCCTGGTGTGAAACCTTTTCTCCGGAAAATAGCTTGCGAAGAATGATGATGCCCTCCTGGAGACGGCCCACCCGCTCGTTCGCCTGAATGCCCATGACAGTATGCTCGAGTGCCTGCGCTGGACTCTGCTCGTTGGGGCCGCCCAGGCACACGACCAGCCACGCACGACCGTTGGAGAGAAGATCCAGGCTGGCCCACTGTTGACCCAGCAGAACCGGATGGCGATGAACGAAAGTCGCCATACAACCGACTGCCAGTCGCACCTTTGTGGTGACGGCAGCGAGGGCAGAGAGTAGAGTCACAGACTCGAGTCGAGGCTTGGCTAGCAGGCTATCACCGACCCAAACCGCATCGAAGGCCCCGGAGGCATCGGCTTTCTCGGCCATATGCAAGAGATCCCCAGCTTTGAGAGCACCGATGATGACTGCTCGATTTGCGAGAGTCAATCCTAAAGATCTGTTCATGTTTTTCCTTTCCCCTGTGCTGGCACCTTAGAGATTCCTCTTGACCGAGGGCGAAAGACGGCCTGTTTAGGCGATGAGGCAGCATCCTCCCTTCGTGCTTTGTATCTATAATTTGACGTGGGTTGTCAAGGAAAAGATACTTTGACTCTTATGGTTCCTTGTGTCTATGTTGCTCTCAAAAGGGAGGTACCATGAGCGCTAGTTTCAGAGAATTTTTGCAGCTATCCCGGCATCAGGGTGAGCTGCTGGAGATCGGCCCGGCAGTGGATCTGCGAGATATAGCCGCACTGGTGCCGCAGTCGGACAAGGCCTTACTCTTCACCCAGGTAAAAGGCTACTCCATGCCCGTGGTTTCGGGACTGCTCCAATCCAGAAGCCGGTTAGCTATCGCCATGGGTGTTCCATACAAAGGTATTGAGGGAAAGCTGAGATCGGCTATGGAGCATCCCATCAAGCCGAAGCTGCTTAAGAGAGCCCCGGTCAAGGAGGTGATTCTAACCGGCAACCAGGTTGACCTTTATCGCCTCCCGGTTCCTATCTTTTCGATCCTGGACGGGGGTCCTATGATCACGGGTGGGGTCGTTATCGCAGAGGACCCCGAATACGGTATGAATGCGGGAATGTACCGGTTGATGGTGAAGGAAAAAAAGTTCACGGGAATCGACATCGTAACGCCAAATAATCTGCGACGGTATGCCGAACGTGCCTTGCGAGAAAAGAGGCCTCTGCCCATCTCAATCGCTATCGGTGCTCATCCCTACGAGATGATGGCCTCCACCTTTAAGGCCTCTCTGGGAACCAATGAGTTGACGTATGCAGGCGGTCTTCGGGGTGAGCCTTTGGTTTTGGCTCCGGGGGAGACAATCCCAACTCCATGCATTGCGGACGCTGAGATAGTTCTGGAGGGAGAGATCCTCCCTGAGGGTTGGACCCAGGCCGAAGGCCCCTTCTGCGAGTTTAATCGTTTAATGGGAGGCCTGCACTATAACCCCAGGGTGAGAATTAAAGCAATCATGCACCGGCGTGACCCCATTTACTATGGGCTTCATATGCCTTGGGAGAATATTTGGATGAGCGCGCCTATTTATGAGGCGGCCGCGGGACGAGTCCTCCGGGAGGCGGGCGTGAACGCAACAGCCATTAATGTAACACCCGGAGGTTGTTGCCACTGGCATGTCATTGCCGCTATTAGAAAACAGCCCGGTGACGGAAAAAACACCATCGCCGCCCTTCTTTCCATCGCTGACATCAAGCACGTTGTGGTTACCGATGAGGACATCGACATCTTCGATCCGGTTGAGGTGGAATGGGCGATGGCCACGAGAGTCCAGGCCGACCGCGACGTTGTCATAATATCCAATGCCCGCTCCAAGCCGCTGGATCCATCTCTCCCGCCCACGGATGGGATACCGACAACCGCCAAGATGGGTATCGATGCGACTATCCCGGAGAACGTCCCAAGGGAACGGTACCAGCGGATCGTCTATGTCAGGGAGGGCAAGGTTCAAATTAAAGATTACGTCGGTCGGACACCACCATCGAGTAAGGCGATCAAAAGAAAAACAAAGGATGAAGATATAAAGATTTTAGCGGGGAAAATACTTAAAGGAATTTCTAGGTTTCACAGGTTTTTTGCTGAAATCCTTGATATTTTTCCTAATGAGGAATTTGCAAGTATTGCACGGGCCATTGGCTGGCTGAATCAAGAAGAAAAGATCACCCAGGACGGCGAAGGTAAGTATCAGCTCAAGGGAGATGGCTTGAGCCAGAGGCGATAGCCATTATTGGGATAGTTGAGGGCATCGATATCGAGCTTCCTGAGTTCCGGCATGACGGTTTCTACGAAGAGTCTCAGGGACTTCATGACATCTTTGTGTTCCAGTGCGCCAAAGGTAAACTCGCCAAGGAAACAATCGGCGCCTGTTTGGGTAGCGATTTCCGTGATTTGCCGCGTTACCGTTTCCGGGGAGCCACATATGAAGGAGTTCTCTCGGATGGCGAGGTTCACATCGAGCAGCTCTTTTTTCCGCTCTTCCCGGGTGATTGTGGCGAGGTTTTCGTTCCCGTATCCCCCGTAGGCCCTTCCCCCTCCTACCCTGTGCCAGAAATAGATCCAGTGATCTTTGGATTCC
>JBHHYU010000041.1:0-23728 GCA_046757725.1 Binatia bacterium | reverse complement strand
AGTTAATAAGTTTTTGAGAACTGTCGACGCTGCGGAAACGCACTTGAGACAGGAGTCCACAATGACGTTAGTTGTACCCTATAAGAGTTCGCTTGAGGCTTTTCGCAAAACCGCCGGTTTGGGCCATGCCCTCTTAATTGAACTTCCAGAATACTAGATTTTTGTGAACTCGCTCCCGGTTGAATGTTCGCTCTTGATCCGAAAACCCTGTTTCTTTCCTTTTGCATCCGGGAACTTGGTGGCGGTGTCATTCCCCTTGAACCCGTCCATCTTGATCTTCAGACGCAGGTTGTTCGCGCTATCAGCATTCATTAACGCCTGCTCGATGGTGATTTTCCCTTCTCTGTAAAGCGCGAAAAGTGCCCGGTCGAAGGTCTGGCAACCCTCTTGGATTCCTTGCTCCATCGCTTCTTTAAGGGCATCGAACTCTCCTTTTTTAATAAGGTCCTTGATTCGCGGAGTATCCATGAGGACCTCCAACGCAGCCACCCGCTTGCCGTCCGAGGAAGGAATCAATCGTTGCGCGATAATGGCGCGCAGGTTCAAGGATAGATGCATGAGCATTTGCGGGTGCCGGTCCGCACTGAAGAAGTTTAGGATACGGTCGAAGGATTGATTGCTGTTGGTGGAATGAAGCGTGCCGAGACATAGGTGCCCCGTATCTGCAAGGTTGATTGCTGCCTCCATCGTTTCTGCATCGCGGATCTCGCCTATCAAGATCACGTCGGGAGCCTGGCGCATGGCGTTTTTTAAGGCATCGTGAAAAGAATGGGTATCAAATCCCAACTCCCGCTGGTTGACAATAGATTTTTTATGCTTGTGAACGAACTCGATTGGGTCTTCAATCGAAATAATATGGCCGGCCTCGTTGGAGTTTCGATGGTCTATGATTGCTGCTAACGTCGTAGATTTTCCCGAACCAGTTCTCCCCACAACGAGGACGAGACCTTGCCTGGTCATGGAGATATCTTTGAGGATAGGTGGCAGCGCCAACTCATCGCAGGACTTGATTTCAAGCTTGATATTTCTGATGACTAAGCCCACGGAACCTCGTTGGCGGAAAAGATTGGCACGAAACCGGCCGAGTCCGGGGTAAGAAAGAGCCAGGTCCATCTCCATGTGTTCGATGAACTTCTGCCATTTTTCCTCGGTCATAATGGACCTAGCAAGAGTTTCAAGGTCCTTCGGTGCCAACTTGCCGTCACCCATGGGCTGAACGACGCCCTCGATGCGAAACATCGGTGGGCTTGCCACCGTTAAATAAACATCTGAAGCATCCCTTTCCACCATGACCGCGAGCAATTCTTTGACTTCCATCAAACCCCTCCCACCAAGTTTCACTGGGTCTACATACGGCCGCTCTTAATTGCGCTTACCCCGTAGGCGCCACCGCCAAAGAGGTTCGGGGTCATGCTCTTGGACTGGGCCTCTTCCCTGGTGACAATGCCGCGCTTAACGAGATCCATCAAGCTCATATCCATAGTTTGCATTCCATCCTTCTGGCTTACCTGCATGGTTCCGGGGATCTGGTGAATTTTCCCCTCTCGAATCAGATTTCGTATGGCTGTTGTCCCAGTCATGATTTCCAGAGCCGCCACTCTCCCCCCACCCTTCTTCTTGAGAAGGGTCTGGGTCATCACCGCTTCGATGGACTCGGCGAACTGGGCACGGATCTGACTCTGCTGGCTTGGGGGAAAGACGTCGATGATACGGTCTACCGTCTTTGGAGCACTAGAGGTATGCAGCGTCCCAAACACCAAATGCCCGGTCTCGGCAGCCGTGAGGGCTAGCTGAATGGTTTCCAGGTCGCGCATCTCTCCGACAAGGATAATATCCGGATCTTCGCGCAGAGCAGCCCTGAGGGCATTGGAAAATGAGTGGGTATGGGGACCCAATTCCCGTTGATTGACCAGCGATTTCTTGGATTGATGAACGAACTCGATCGGGTCCTCAATGGTGAGGATATGGCCTTCGAAATCGTTGTTGAGATAGTCGATCATCGCCGCCAAAGTGGTGGATTTGCCGGATCCTGTCGCGCCGGTCACTAGGACGAGACCCTTTTCTTTATCGCAGAGTTGTTTAAGGACAGGAGGCATTCCCAATTCCTCAATGGTCAAGATCTTTGTCGGGATGGTACGGAAGACTGCTCCCTCCCCTTTTCGCTGCATGAAAATATTGACACGGAAACGGGCGATCTCTCCCATCTCAAAGGAAAAATCGCACTCATGGCTCTCCTCAAACGCCTTGCGCTGGGAATCGCTCATGATGTCGTAAACCAGGGAGTGGACCTCCTCCTTGGTCAGTGCCGGCTTTTCCAGCTTTTTGAGATCTCCGTTGATGCGCAGCATGGGTGGCTCACCAGAGCTTAAATGACAATCCGACGCCCCCTGCTCCACACCAAAGGCGAGTAGTTTAGTAATATCCATCAGACTCTCTCCTCCGAAGTCATAGCTGCCGAATAGTATACACTCTCTGAAGGACTATACAGTCGGCAGGAAAAATTAGAAAGGTCATTGTAAAGGACCCGTCATCAAGACAGATTGGTGGCCTACGATTAAAACGATCTGATCTTATGTCGTACACTTCGTAACTTAGCTGGTAGATTCCCGACGATTCAACATTAGCCAGAATCGTGCCATAATGAGGAAAATAAAAAATTAAGGAAATCAACTGGTTATAAACTATTCATGGGCCTTTGGAATGTCAATTTGGGGTAATTTGGTAATTTTGGGACAAAATTGTTTCCTCCCGCTGACGAAAAGGAAGCTGGCGTCATTTTAAGGAATCAAACCTTTACGCCATAAGAAACGGTTTTCGGCCCCGAGAATCGATAGCGCCAAATAGGTAGTTTTTTATATGACAAAACTAAGGGAAGTAGTTAAAAAAAGTCAATTCCTTGCCTTTTATTTTAAAAGTGGATAGGTATGCGTCATTGCATTGGTGATTAGTTAAGATGAGTTTAACAGGAAAAGTTGCGCTGGTTACCGGAGGGGGAACGGGGATCGGAAAGGCCATCAGCGAGACTTTAGCCAAGAACGGTGCACGGGTAGCTATAGCTTCACGCAGCCCAGCTCACCTTGAGACCACCGTGGAGGAGTCCAAGGCGTGGGGGCATCCCGTACTCGCTATCCGCATGGACCTAAGGAAAAAAGAGGAGGTTCAACGCGCAGTCGCCACGATTTTTAAAAGCCTGGGATCTATCCATATTCTAGTGAACAATGCAGGAATCTCAGGTTTGAACCGGATCGACGACGAAAATGACGGTCGGTGGACCGACATCTTAGAAACCAACCTCACAGGAACGTATCTCGTCACTAGAGAGGTGCTAAAGATAATGGGAGACCGATCAGGCGGCCGGATCGTCAATATTTCGTCGGTGTTGGGAAAATTTGGTGTGCCGGGATATACTGCTTACTGTACCACCAAGCATGGGGTCATCGGGTTTACAAAAGCACTGGCTCTAGAAGTTGCCGCCCGGGGTATCACCGTCAATGCGATCTGTCCCGGTTGGGTGGACACTGACATGGCCCGCCTGGGAATCGATGAAAGTGCCGCCTGTGAGGGCATAACTGCTGAGGCGTTTAAACGGAGAGCCATTGAAAACGTCCCCATCAAGAGATTTCTTGAGGCAGAAGAGGTGGCCCACCTCGTGTTGTATATCGCCTCCCCAAAAGCAGGAGGGATCACGGGTCAGGCGTTCAACATCTGCGGTGGGCAGACTATGGTGTAGCAGAAGGAACAGATGGCACTTCCTCAACTTCAAAATACGGCCAAAAAACTAAGGGCGGATATCATTCGGATGCTGGTCGAAGCCGGCTCCGGTCACCCTGGAGGATCACTTTCCTGTATCGATCTTCTCGTCGCTCTATTTTTTCATAAGATGCGGCACAAACCGGAGGATCCCAACTGGGCTGACCGAGATCGCTTCGTTCTTTCCAAGGGTCATTGTGTGCCTGCGCTCTATGCCGTCTTAGCAAGGGCGGGATATATTTCCAAAGAAGAGCTCCTTACCCTGAGAAAGCTTAACAGCCGCCTCCAGGGTCATCCGGACCGTAACCGGTTCCCAGGCGTAGAGGCATCAACCGGCTCCTTGGGACAGGGACTCTCTGTCGCTCTTGGCATGGCTCTGGCGGGCAAGACCTCGAAGCAAGATTACCGGGTATACTGTATGATTAGCGATGGGGAGTGCCAGGCGGGGCAGGTGTGGGAGGCTGCTATGGCCGCGCCGAAATTTAAACTCGACAATCTCTGTGTGCTTCTCGACTATAACAAGATACAGCTCAGCGGTGCGGTGAAAGATATCATGAATGTGGAGCCCCTGTTGGACAAATGGCACGCTTTTAATTGGAATACGATAGAAATCGATGGACACGATTTTACAGCAATCCTCCAAGCCCTGGATGCTGCTGAAAGGGCCAAGGAAAAACCGACCTTGATCTTATGTCAAACCACAAAGGGCAAAGGAGTCTCATTCATGGAAGGAAAATGGGAGTGGCACGGTAAGGCGCCAAATCGGGAAGAAGGGGAAAGAGCGATTCAAGAAATCCTCGCTCAAAACTAAGGTTTGGTATGGGATCAAAAGCAACACGAGTAGCTTTCGGTGAGACTCTGGCTAAATTAGGTGATGAGAATCCGGACATCGTAGTCCTGGACGCTGATCTGAGCAAGTCCACCATGACCGATACCTTTGCCAAAAGGCACCCGGACCGGTTTTTCGACATGGGTATCGCCGAGGGGAATCTGGTGGGAACAGGGGCCGGCATGGCCCTTGCGGGTAAAATCCCCTTCATATGTAGTTTCGCCTGTTTCTTGATCGGCCGATTTGAGCAGATCCGTATGTCGGTTGGCTACAGCCAGGCAAATGTGAAGATGGTCGGCACTCACTCGGGCATCGGCATCGGCGAAGACGGTTACAGCCAGATGGCCCTTGAGGATATGGCACTGATGCGCAGCCTTCCGAATATGGTGGTGATCCAACCGGCAGATGCTCTGGAGACCGAAAAGGCCGTGGAATACGTGGTGCACCACCGAGGGCCGGTTTTTTTGCGCCTTATGCGACAGAAGGTCAATGATCTCAATCCGCCGGACTACGAGTTTCATTTTGGTAAAGGTGTTATCTTACGGCCCGGCAAAGACTTGACGCTCATGGCAACGGGAGGTGTGATGAAAAACACGCTTGAAGCTGCAGAAATCCTTGCCCAAGGCGGTCTGGATGCTCAGGTCGTCAATATCCATACCATCAAGCCTATAGATCGAGAACTCATAGTGGACGCGGCTCTCAGCCATGGGAAAATTGTGACCGTGGAAGACCATGGTATTACCGGAGGGCTTGGGAGTGCCGTTTCGGAGGTGGTGGCGGAACTGGGGCGGGGTCAGGTCAAAAGGGTCGCCGTAGAAAATTATGCTGAATCGGGGGATCCGGAAGGCCTGTACAAGAGATATGGTCTCTCAAAGGATCACATCGTGGCGACAGCCGCCGAAATAGTTACACGTTAGGTATTCCTTAGTTTCCCTCATACCTTCCTACCCGAGGTTATAGGATTCATTCGCGCTTGCCCAGAAATACCTGGCAGAGGGAAAAGGTGTGAAAGGTATTTCCAGAGAGAGGAATTTAGTTGTTGTCCGAAACCCCGCCACTCTAGAGATAATTGCTGAACTTCCCGTGGCGAGCGATGACGACGTAGCCCAGGCGGTGCAAAAGGGCCGTAACGCCCAATTCGGTTGGCAAGAAAAGAGTTTTACCGAACGGGCCAAACTCCTTTGCCGTTTTAGGGATCTGCTCCTGGATGAACAGGAGAAGCTTGCCGATATCCTGACCGCAGAGACGGGTAAGCCCAGGGCGGAGGCGTACGCCAGCGAGCTGTTTTATGTCTGCGACGCGATCGGCTTCTGGGCAAAGCATGCCGCTAGATACCTGAGAGCTGAAAAAATTCGTCCACATCTCTTAAAAACCAAGCGAGTTGTTTCTATTTATCAACCCGTAGGAATGGTCGGAATTATCAGTCCGTGGAACTTTCCGTTGGTCTTGACTCTCGGCGAAACTATCCCTGCGTTGATGGCGGGTAATGCGGTAGTGATCAAACCTTCGGAGATTACGCCGCTCTCGGCCCTTTTTGCAGTCGAACTGGCGCAGAAGGCAGAGCTTCCTCAAAACCTTCTCCAGGCGATCGTGGGTTTTGGCGAAACCGGGATGGCACTGATTGACCACGCCGATATGATCTCTTTTACCGGGAGTGTGGAAACCGGCAAAAACGTGATGCGGCGGGCGGCAGAGAGGTTAATCCCAGTGACTCTAGAACTTGGCGGGAAAGACCCCATGATTGTGCTGAAGGATGCTGATCTCGAGCGTGCGGCTAATGCCTGTGTCTGGGGTGCTTTAATGAACTCGGGGCAGGTCTGTACCTCTATTGAGCGCGTCTATGTCGAGGAGCCTGTCTTTCAAGATTTCGTCGAAAGGGTTGTCGAGGGCGTGCGGGCCCTACGTCAGGGATCAAGCAGGGATGAAGTGGAACTGGGGAGCATGACCTCTGAGGCGCAGCTCAGGAAGGTGGAGTTCCAGGTGGAAGATGCGGTCAAGAAGGGGGCCAAGCTCCTTATGGGTGGCCGTCGGAATCCTAATTTCAAAGGACTGTTTTTCGAGCCGACGGTCCTGGTGGACGTCAGCCATGATATGGATGTTATCAAAGAAGAAACCTTTGGTCCGATCATTCCGATTATTAAGGTGAAAGATCGAGGAGAGGCTATTCGCCTGGCGAACGATTCCCGTTATGGTCTTGATAGCAGCGTGTTTACTGGGAACAGAGAGGCTGGCCGGCAGATGGCAGAACAAATTCAAGCCGGATCGGTCTGCGTGAATGACAGTTTGGTGAACTTTGTCATTCCGGACGCCCCCATGGGAGGGATTAAAGAGAGCGGCCTTGGCCGGCGGCATGGGGCCGAGGGGATCCGGAAATACTGTCGGCAAAAAACCATTGTTACGGATCGGCTGAGGTTAAAGAGGGAATTTAGCTGGTTTCCGACTACTCATCGCAAGACGGCCTTTCTTCGCCGGGGTTTGAGTCTTCTCTTCCGTTCTGGTTGGAGGCACAAACTCTTTCCACCACGGCAGATCCCCAAAGAATGAGATCTTTCTTGGCAATCGAGTTGCACCGGCACTCGGTTTTGTCTATGAATGTTTTTACGTAAAAAAGAGCAACAAAGGAGATTCCCCATGAGCAAAAATTTGCAAGACTATCTTTTTTCGGTGGACGAGAAAAGGCCACGATCGTTGATACGCGTGAAGGAAACGATTAACCCGAATCAGTTTGAGACCATAGCTTTTCTAAAACATCTCGATTTACGTGGTGAGCAGAAAATGGTTCTCTTCGAAAATGTCGCTGCCCTCAACGGTCAACATTCTGCCTTCCCACTTTTCTACAACCCCTTTGTCTCGCGGCAATTTTGTGCCGACAGTCTGGGGATGGGGGACCTGAAATCCAATATGGACCTAAGTTTCGAGTTTGCCGCGCGGGAACTCCGACAAGGAGAAGTGGAGATCGTCGCTCTAAATAAAGCTCCCTGCCGAGAGATCGTGATGAAAGGCCCTAAGGCAGACCTCAGAACGCTACCAATCCCGATGCATCACAGAGACGATGCCGGCGCCTATTTGACTATGGCCTGCGCCATGAAAAGCTTGCGAGGCGAATTCTATGACATTACCTTTACAAAGAATCTCTATTACGAACCTCGAAAGATGAGTTTTTCCGCCCATCCCCATCACCATCTAGAGGCGATGGTGCAAGAGTATGAGAAAGAGGATAAACGTGCGCCGGTTATCGTTATCTTAGGCCATCACCCAGCGTTTTTCCTATCCACCTGTTGCATGACCCCGTATGGAAACAATGACTACTCGACCGCGTCGGCATTCCTGCAAGAACCTTTGCGACTTGTGCCATCGGAGACGTGGGGAAAAGAGTTCCTTGTTCCCGCTGACGCGGAGGTGATCATAGAAGGTGAGGTTGTTCCCCACGTGCGAGAAAAACAAAATCCTTTTGGTGAAGTCATGGGGTATTACCAGGTCGAGATGAAGGTCCCGGTTATTGAAGTAACCGCTATAACTCACCGTAAAAATGCCATCGTACAAGATTTTTGGGCGGGCCAAATGGACCACTGGAACCTGGGGGGAATACCCAAAGAGGGAAGCGTGTTTAACATCATTAAGAAAAACACTCCCGGCATCACGGCGATCCATCTCCCTCCCTCAGGATGTAGCCGCGTTATTTGCTACATCTCTATCAAGAAGGAGTTTGACAACGAGCCGAAAAAGGCCGCCATGCAGGCCTTTGTGGAGATGCCCAACCTCAAACTTGCCGTGGTCGTGGATGACGATATCGATATCTTTAACGAGCGGGAGGTCATGTGGGCCGTAGCTACCCGGACCCATTGGGATAAAGATCTCGATGTGATCCGTAAGGTTCAAAGTTTTCGTGGCTGGTTGGGGGATGCTGTGGCCATCGTCGATGCCACCAGACCGTTAAAGGGAGATTTTCCAAAACGCAACGAAGTTCCCGAAGAGGCTATGAGCCGGGTGGATGTGACTAAGTATCTCGAAGCCCGGTAACGAGAAAAGATTACCCCTTATTCTTTCGCCTGGGCTTTGAATTCCACGGTGGTTTCTCCGGAGCTTGGCGTCGCAACCTCGTGGTAGATCTTAGAGCCTGTTTTCTTGAATTCCTCGGCTTTCTCCCGCATCCCGGCAGTCAGGGCTGATGCTTCTTCCAACCCTTTTTTTGCCGCGTAGTCGCGTACGTCCTGGGTAATCTTCATGGAGCAAAAATGTGGGCCGCACATGGAACAGAAGTGTGCCAGTTTGGCGGCATGGGCAGGTAGCGTCTCATCGTGAAAGGCCCGGGAAGTATCCGGGTCCAGGCTCAAGTTAAACTGGTCCTCCCATCGGAACTCGAAACGTGCCTGGCTTAGAGCATCATCACGCGTCTTCGCACCAGGGTGTCCCTTGGCGAGGTCTGCGGCATGCGCCGCGATTTTGTAGGCAATGACGCCATCCTTGACGTCTTTTTTGTCCGGCAGGCCTAGGTGTTCTTTGGGTGTCACATAACACAGCATGGCAGTCCCGAACCAGCCGATCATGGCGGCGCCGATGGCGCTCGTAATGTGGTCATACCCGGGGGCGATGTCCGTTGTTAGAGGCCCCAGTGTGTAAAAGGGTGCTTCGTGACACAGCTCGAGCTGCTTGGTCATATTTTCCTGTACGAGGTGCATAGGCACATGGCCTGGTCCTTCGATCATGACCTGAACGTCGTTATCCCAGGCGGTTCGGGTAAGCTCCCCCAGGGTTGCAAGCTCGCTCATCTGTGCTTCGTCATTGGCATCGGCAATAGAGCCCGGACGCAGACCATCGCCCAGGGAAAAGGAGACATCGTAGGTCTTCATGATTTCACAAATTTCCCCAAAATGGCTGTAAAGGAAGTTCTCTTTGTGGTGGGCGAGGCACCATTTCGCCAGGATCGAGCCACCGCGGGAAACAATTCCGGTCACCCGTTTGGCGGTGAGCGGGATGTAGCGAAGTAGAACGCCGGCGTGGATGGTAAAATAGTCAACCCCTTGTTCCGCTTGTTCGATTAAAGTATCCCGATACATCTCCCAGGTTAGCTCCTCTGCCTTGCCCTCCACCTTTTCCAAGGCCTGATAGATAGGGACCGTCCCGATGGGTACGGCGGAGTTACGCAAGATCCACTCACGGGTTTCATGGATATTATCGCCCGTGGACAAATCCATTACGGTATCTGCGCCCCAGTGGGTTGCCCAGATCATCTTCTCGACCTCTTCCTCGATAGAGGAGGCCACTGCTGAGTTGCCGATGTTGGCATTGATCTTTACGAGAAAGTTTCTACCGATGATCATGGGCTCGCTCTCGGGATGGTTGATGTTGGCGGGTATGATAGCCCGGCCCCGGGCGATTTCATCACGGATGAATTCCGGAGTAACCAGTTTAGGGATGGAGGCCCCAAAACTATTGCCAAGGGTGGGTTGTGACGTCCCGTTCCTACCATTTTCGTCGGCCATCTCTCGACCCTGATTCTCGCGGATGGCAATGTATTCCATCTCGGGTGTGACGACGCCCTGCTTTGCGTAGTGCATCTGCGTGACATTCCGACCGGGTTTCGCATGAAGTATGGCCCGGCGTGACATCTGAGGAAAACGTTCCGTGTCCGTCTTAGATGGTGTCCCTTTAACCCCGTTGCTGCCTGTTGGAGCACTGCTGTGGCATTTCTCCACATCGCCGTGTGCCTGGATCCATTCCAATCGCAGAGGCAGCAAGCCTTTTCGAATGTTGGTTTTTACCCTGGGATCCGTGTATGGACCAGAGGTGTCGTAAACGACTATCGGGACATTTGCAGTTTCAGTCTCCCCGTTGGAGAACCCCTCAGCGGTTGAGGAAAGAGAAATCTCACGCATGGCGACCCGAACATCCTTAGTCCGCGTGCTTTGGATGTGAATCTTACGCGAGGCGGGAAAGGAATCGGTGGTGGCCACATTATTTTTACCGGACTCTGACATGGTTTTACCTCCCTGCTGTTTCAGTTACCATGATTCGACCTTAAACCATTTGCTCCAGGAAAGATCGCTAGACGTGCTGATACTGCCGTACATGCTCTTCATAAAGTCCTTCTTTTCCTTTTGCATCCAACCGGCGGGAGCGGTCCATCAGGAGATCCTTATCTTCAACGAATGCCTTCCTAGAAAATCCCCGATTTCCGGGATGCACGCCTGTATCCATTCTAATGGCGTCACACGGGCACGCCTCAACGCAAAAGCCACAATAGATACAGCGCAAGGTATCGATTTCGTAACGTAGGGGAAACTTTTCAATGGGATTCTCAAGGTACTCCCCAGCCTCGATGTAAATACAATCGGCCGGGCAAGCGGTAGCGCAGAGAAAACAAGCTGTGCATTGAACCGCCCCATCCTGCTTGAGCGTCAATCGGTGACGTCCCCTGTAGGTGTCCGGATAAGGGATCCGTTCCTCCGGATATTGAACCGTGATGGCTCCCTCGATCTGTTTCGCCAAGCCAAACAGGTGCAGGCTATGGACCACGAGGTTTCGCCAGAAACGGTAGCCCGTCACCGCCAGACCGCGAAAAACCTCTGGGAAATAAGCCCTTTCCCAGAGTGTCATCTCTTCAATCCTCTTCACTTTTAGCCTAACCCTTACGAAGTGTTTTCTAACTGAGTTATAAAGGATTAACCCGTTTTGTCAAGGAAGGTTGGGTTCCTTGCATGGGCCTGCCATTGCTGCGGCTAACGGTTACTCGGAGTCATATTGAAGAAGAGAGAAAACCCGGTGAGGTTTGAGCTTCTCCCGGCCCTTAAGAAAAGTCAACTCGATGACAAAGGCACACTCGACTACCTTCCCTCCCAGCTTAGAGACCAGCGCCGCCGTAGCTGCTGCGGTGCCGCCTGTGGCGATGAGGTCATCCGCAATGAGTACCCGTGCTTGAGGCGGAAGCGCGTCTCGGTGGATCTCCAGCGTAT
Source organism: Binatia bacterium (assembly GCA_046757725.1). Classification (GTDB taxonomy): domain Bacteria; phylum Desulfobacterota; class Binatia; order UBA9968; family UBA9968; genus JBHHYU01. The sequence goes on along the minus strand of JBHHYU010000041.1, from coordinate 12,196 downwards.
CAGAGCCGTATTCCAAATCATAGCTGGCACTGTGCGTCTCGTAGGGAAGCTTCCCGGCCTTGCGTACGAGGGCGAAGCCTGCGCCCAGTGTGTAGGCGAGGGTGGCACCGATAATAAAACCGCGTGACTCGACTCCTAAGACCATATCCACTGCCAGGGGACGGTAACGCTCGGCCAGTATGTTGATAGTCCGCTGGAAGAGGGGACCATTGCCCAGCAAAGGAGTGATATCTTTAAATACGACCCCCGCCTTGGGAAAATCCGGGATATCACGAATAGCTTGGCGAATCTCGGCTAAATGATTATTCATGATCTTCCAGCTATCACAGGGGAGGCAAATAATAAAGTGGATCCCGGGTCACGTTATGTTTACGGATCTCAAAATGGAGATGAGGGCCTGTTACCCTTCCGGTACTCCCAACGTTACCGATCACGTTGCCTCGAGCCACCTCTTGTCCTTTATGAACCCGGTTTCTCCGGTTATGAGCATATACAGAGGCAAATCCGCTCGGATGCCGTATAATGATGAGGTTGCCGTACCCTCGGAGGCGATCACTGTAGATCACCTCCCCCTTTCCAACAGCACGAATAGGGGTTCCCTCGGGTACCGCAATGTCGATGCCGTCGTGGAAGTTTTTCCCCCGGGGACCAAATCTCGACGTTATCTTGCCCCTGACGGGCCAGATAAAACCCATTCGCCCTCTTTTCCGTTGGTAGAGTCGGCTGGGCGGTTTTAACGTGGCCTTTGAGGGAGTAATAATCTTTACTGGGAGCAGCCGTGTCGCCCCAGGGACAAAAATCATTTGCCCGACACGAAGTTGATGAGTATTTTTAATCCTATTGATCCGGGCAAGATCCCAATAGGGAACACCGTACGCCTTCCCGATTCGAAACAGATTCTCTCCACTCTTGACCACATGGTAGATGCCGTGAGGCCTTTTGTGACGCGGACCAGGCAATCGCCGGGCACAGCTGTTAGGGAAAAAAGAAATAAGGAAAAAAAATATCAAAAGGGGAGAAACCCTGCGCTTCAGGTGGGCCAACCGTGTCTCCCCCAGAGCTTGACAAATCGACATTTCCCCAGGTGCTCCTCCTCCACCCCTGAAGCCGTACGTCGTATTCGCTTGAGCGTCTGGGACTGTTCGTTTCCCAAGGGGATAACTAACCTGCCCCCGACCGATAGCTGCTCGATGAGCGGGTGGGGCAATTTCGGAGAGCCTGCCGCTACCAGTATCGCATCATAAGGGGCATGCTCGGACCAGCCCAAAGTCCCATCTCCCACATGAAACGCCACGTTATAATAACCCAGCTCATCTAAGATCGACCTGGCGCGGACGGCAAGAGAACCAATCTTCTCAACGGAAAAAATATTGAGGGAGAGCTCGGCAAGGATCGCCGTCTGATAACCGGACCCGGCACCGATCTCAAGCACGCGTTCCTTGCCCGTTAACTCTAGCGCCTCTGTCATGAGGGCCACCATGTAAGGTTGGGAGATGGTCTGTTTTTCGCCAATAGGCAGAGGGCCATCCTCATAGACGCGATCTGCTAGAGCGGAATCCACAAAGAGATGTCTGGGGACTTTGAGCATCGCCTTGAGAACTCGGGTGTCTTCAATTCCTTGAGCCGCTAGCTGTTTCTGGACCATTCTTTCTCTGGCCCGGCGGTAATCATGGGTCATTTGACCAGGGGACTTCACATTCAATGAAAAGATGGGCCGGAGTAGCCGAAACTTAGCTTCGGTAGACGGGGGCCGCCAAACAAGAATAGGGAAATACCTTTGAATACCAAATCAATGAATGGATTAGTAATTTCTATACCCTTGCTCCTTTAAAGAATAATCGCATACAGCTCGTGTTCCGGTCAAGACGAGGCATTTCCAGTTCTTTTTCAAGATTGACATCGAATGCCCATTGTTATACGTGTTAAATTTATAGAGCATAAATTTTTAGGTCTAGATTTTCTTCTTAAACCGCTAAGGTATTCCCTCGAGAAAAAAAGCAATCCGAAGCGATCCTTTTGGGGTGGCTGGGGAGCGCCCCTGAACTTTCCGATAGCGACGACATGAAGCTGGCCTGAGTCGAGAGCAACTGAAAGGAGGACAAAACCCGATGGCTGAAGAAATCGCCGAGCGATCAGATTTGGATAGGCCAACGCGATTAGATACCTACACCGAATGGCAAAGGAAGCAGAAGATCCCGATTATCAAGGGTTTTTTTGTTGAAGATATTAAGGAAGTCGAACTAGCTCCCTGGGACTTCAAAGGGGGTTTAGGGGCTTTCATCAATCTCGACGGTACGGGTCAGACCAACGATGCCTATATATGTGAAATCGCTGCGGGCGGAAAATTGAAACCTCAAAAACACCTCTACGAGGAGATGGTTTATATCGCAAAGGGTCACGGGGCAACGTCCGTATGGCAGGGGGATGGAAAAAAGCAGACCTTTGAATGGGGTCCGGGAAGCCTCTTTGCCGTCCCGTTAAATGCCAACTACCAACATTTCAACGGCAGCGGGAGCGAAGCAGTGAGGTATCTTTCCGTTACTAACAGTTGCTATATGATTAATCTGTTTCATAACCTCGACTTCATATTTGGAGATACCTTTGCCTTTACCGACCGATTCGACCCCAATGACGAGCATTATTTTAGCGGTAAAGGGACCATGTCCGGCCGGTTCTTTTTGTCGACGAACTTTGTTTCTGACACGCATTCCACGCGGCTGTACGATTATCGTGAACGCGGGAATGGCAGCACCAATGTGAAGTTCGATTTAGCCGGGCAGACCATGGGGGCCCACATTTCTGAATTTCCGGTAGGAACCTACAAGAAAGGCCACCGGCACGGTCCAGGGGCCCACGTCCTTATTCTAAGCGGTCAGGGATATTCGACTCTCTGGGTCGATGGACGAGACCGGACACGTGTGGATTGGAAACCCGGCAGCCTGATCGTGCCTCCGAACCAGTGGTTTCACCAGCATTTCAATTCCGGTGCCAAGCGGGCACGATACCTTGCTCTGCGTTGGAATAACTGGCGTTTCCGATTTTTAAAAATGAACGACGGAGAGACGTACACGAGCCTGCGACGAGGGGGAAATCAAATCGAGTTTGAGGACGAGGATCCAGAAATTCACACTGAGTTTGAAGGGGAGCTGGTTAAGGCCGGTGCGACGTGCCAAATGGGGGACTATCATCCCGGATGCAGTCACCGGAAATTAAACAAGTAGCCTCTCACATACCGTACTGCCTGACCTTTGCCTTACGGCAAAACTGAAGTGGATGAACTTAAGTCTTTTTCTTCCTTCTGCTTTTAATGGTCAGGAGGAGTTTCTGTCCGGCCTGCTCTATAAAACCCCGGAGGGAAACACGGATGGGTGAAGGTTTACCCAACTCTGTTGAATAGAAAAGAAAATGGTCGGGGCGACCGGATTTGAACCGGTGACCACACGCACCCCAAGCGTGTGCGCTACCAGGCTGCGCTACGCCCCGACGTAGATCAAAAGTAAAGACTATGTAACACCCCCTGAGCCCTAAATCAATTTATCGTGTCCTCTCATCGCAACCTTCCCACAGGGACATTACACTCCCAGTTGTGCGACCGAGTTCCTCAGGGTCTGACGAGACGACTCTTACTTTCACAAGATGAGAGGGTGCGATATGGCCGCCGATGTCAGTAGGGCACCTTCTTCTCCAGGTCCTTGAGCGCCAGATTAGAGGGTGATTTATCAATGGTTTCATGAAATTGTCCGAGGACCTTTCTGAGCTTTTCTAGAATAGTTGAGCCGGCCAGGGGTATGGAATCTATACCCTGGCAGTCCAGTTTATCCAGGACATGAGTAACGGTTAGATCATCAACGGCACGGGCCGGTTGAAAGCCAATCTTCTCAGAATCATCAAGCTTAACCTCCGAGAGAATTCCGGACTCAGTTAATTCATAGAGGATCTGCCGAACCAGACGGATGGGAATCTCCATTTGATGAGAAATCTCATCGGCGGTTGGAGGTGGTTCGGCTTGCTGGAAATGTTTAACGCAAAAATGGGCAATGCTCAGGGCAAGCAATCTCTTGAACGAGTGACTGGCCCTTAAACAGTCGGGTTCAAATTCGTATGTTTCAACGTTCTGCTCGGCGAACGAAACTTCTGCGCCAAAAAGGACAATGAGCCAGCTTACCTGTAACCAGACCAAGAATAAGGGCAATGCCGCAAAACTACCATAAATGGCGCCGTATTTAGAGACACCCACTTGAAAGGTGATGTAGACCAATTGGACAACCTGATAAATAGTGCCTGCAATGATCCCGGCCGACAGGCCGGATTTAAGCTGAACCTTTGTGTTGGGCATAAAGATGTAAATGAATGTGAAAACACCCCAAATGACTGCATAGGGTAAAATTTTAAGAGAATAAACAATAATGTTAACCAGCGGGCCCAAAAACGAGAGCCTTTCTACAACTAAGGTGACCTGGCTTGTAATCAAAACTGTGACGCTGCTTGCCATAATCACCAAAATCGGGCAGAGCAGCATTATGGATAAATAATCACTAAACTTACGCCCCAAACTCCTAGCCTTTTTGATACCCCAGATATCGTTAAAGGAGCTCTCGATGTTACCCAGCACTTTGATAACCGTCCAAAACAAAACCACGATGCCGACGCCGGCAATGAGACCTCCCTTGGTGTTTTGAAGAAACGATTGAGCAAAACCAACGATGTTTTGGGCAACTTCCTCTTGGCCCTGAAATTTCTCTAGGATCTGTTTTTCAAGGATTTTTTCAAAGCCAAACCCTTTGGCAATGCCAAAGGCCATAGCGACCACAGGCACAACCGACAGTAGAGAATAAAATGTTAAGGCCGAAGCCCGCAGTTGGCATTTGTCCTCGGCAAATCCACGGATAGCTAATAAAATGATTCTCAGCTGCCGAATCCAGAATGACTTTTGCCCGGAAAGCTTTCTCGAGCGGATGCGCCAAATATCCGTCTTCAGAAATCGAACAACCTGAGAACTCCGATCAGAAAAGTTTTTCTTCATTGCCTGACAACCTTACCCTAAGGAGTGCTAAGCGGGAGCATTCTCCCACCGTACAAGAGAAGTGTCAACTGGGACGGGAGCCGGCTAGTAAGGTTTCCCGCCCGTTTATGGAATAGAGAGCAACCATACTTGAAAATGTTTTTTTTCGAGGTATATTGAAACTCCGTTCGCCAACAGGCGGTGAGATTTTAATACACTGAAGGAGACTCCATATGATCGCAATAGGAAAACAAGCCCCGGATTTTGAGCTGGTCAGCCATTTGGCGGGGAAAAAGTATTCACTGAGCCAATTCAAAGGGCAAAAGAATGTGATGCTCGTATTCTATCCGTTGGACTGGACTCCTACTTGAAGCAAAGAAGTGCCGGGAATTCAGTCCATCTTGGACGAATTCAAGGCAGCCGATACCCAGGTTCTGGGTGTGAGCGTCGACAGCAACTATTCTCATGAAAACTGGGCCAACTCTCTGGGGGGGGTATCCTTCCCGCTTCTAGCCGATTTTCATCCCAAAGGGGCCATGGCGGAAAAGTACGGAGTCTATCTGGCAGATAAAGGCATCACGGACCGGGCAACTGTCATCATTGATAAACAAGGAACGATTCGCTACGCAGTGTCCGTGACCCCGGCGGGGGAACGCAATCCTAAGGATCTTTTGGCCGAATGTCAGAAAGTTCATAAAGAGTGAGATGCAGCTGGAACTCTATTTCTACAACGAATGCGGATTCTCGCGGCGTGTGTTGAATACGATCAACAATCTAGGGGTCGGTAATAAGATCGTGATGAAAAATATACGGGAAAATGCCGACTATGAAAAAGAGTTGATTGGTCTCTCTGGTGACCGACAGGTTCCCGCCTTGAAGGTTGATGAGAAACTCCTGCGCGGTTCAGAAGAGATCAATCAATTTCTTGTAGGCCAGTTTCTGGATTAGCAAAAGCCGAGACTTCTATTTCAAACGGTTTTTGACTTTCTTTTACATCATCATCCTTTTCCCGCCTTGGATTGCTGATCATTTAGGGCAGTGGGTTTCCGCAGGAGAACTTGTTCCGTAACAGCGGTTTCTTCGGCGGAACCAAGCGCCTTGACCCGGTGAGGCTTGAGAGAAATACCGTCCGCCGGACATCACCGCCGCAACAAACTCCCAGAGCAGCCGTCGTATTCATTGCCACCATCACATTGGCGTTATCAACCCTTACCTCATCATATTCCGTTGCTTTTTTAGTCAGGAGGTCGGAGGTCCATGGACCCGTTGGTCCGGGATGCCGTCGCGGACCTTATGGACAAGAAGAACAGGGCATTTTATACCTGTGCGGTCAAAGACTTTTGTAGCCCCCTCCTAAGGACCTAGAAGTAAGCAGTTCTTGCGCGCAGCTACTCTTTTACGTCGACCTGCAACTATCGACGTACCAAAAAAAATCTAACACAACTGTCGGTGAAACGCATCGCGGGTTCGACTCATGGAAACGAGATCTACTCTCTGAGGAACTTTTTGTTCAAAGCTGATGTTCCTAAAGAAGAGGGCGTTGAAAATTTAGATCAACCAAAGGAAGTAAGGGAAAGGAAACGTTACCTATTATGGCTAGCAATTATAAACTAAGAGGTAAGAGAAAAAGTCTTTTCATATTCTTTGGTCTCTTGTTTTTCCTATTCCTCATCGGAAGTGTCGGTGCTCCACTCCTAATCGAAAGCGCCCATGCTCAGATAATACGAGCTACGGAGAATCTTAGGGGAGAGGCAGTCCATTTGCCTTCATCCGCGCCAGATAAAGGTCGGCTGGCCATGGTTTCATTTATTCCCCTGGCTCGTAAGTCAGAAATTGTCGCCTGGCTCGGTCAATACGATGATCCTCAAACTAAAAGGGTAGTGGATTATATGGAGGTCTATAACCGTTCGGGGGATCTTTTGTGGGTTCAATGGATCGATAGATTTGGCATAGGTCGGACGGCCCTGGATCGTGGGCTGATCCTGAAAAATGCCTCGGGGCTAGAAAAAGTTTTGGTTCTCATGCCCGCGGGCAATCTATCATAGGGGCACATTGCTGGAAACATTTGATGCATTACGTTGTGAAATGAGTGTAAGGGGTTCGTAGTTCGAAAATACGGGGTCGGATCCTTATGGGGCCTGAAATATTTGTTCCTTTGACAGTATCACTTATTGTCTTTCTCATCATCTGGAATCTTTACAGCTCATGATGAGGGAGAAGGAGGTAACGATGCTCAGAACCAAGGTACTCGTAGTAAGCGGTTTATTCTTATTGCTTAGTTTTGCCGGGGAAAACAAGGCCTCTGCCGAGAACGCCTGGAAAAAGGCTGGGCTAGGGGTCGCTTCGGTCGTGGGTTCAACCCTTTACGCCCCGGTCAAGGTTTCTTACGCAGCACTCGGAGCGGTGACCGGAGGTGTGACGTGGATTGTCACAGGGGGGAATACTGAGCTCTCTCAAAAGATCTGGAGGCCGGCTCTTGGTGGGGATTATCTCATCACTCCCGAAATGCTCGGAGACAGCAGCCCGTCTTCGAAACCGTAAAGTTTCGTTTTCCGTTAATGGAGACCGTAAGAGCCAAGCGCTCGAGGGATATATTATGAAAGTTTCAGTTTTACCGTGGCATGTATTTTGGGAAGCCTGCGAACGTCAAACTCCCGCTACGCCCAATGGATGGTTACGCCGGTGGGTTTTTACTGACGATGGAGTCGGGATATCAGTCAAATCCCAATCAGGAGGGGAGAACGACTCTGGAAAACCCATTTACACTGTGGGTCACGCTGAAGGGGACCCTCTTTTAAACGAGGCGCCTCCAGGGAAGATATTAACTCGTGGTGGTATGGTTACTGACGCAGGAGACCTACAGCATAACAATAACGGGTTCTTGCCTAATTGAATCCTGCCGAAAATCAACAGGTGCTCCGAAGGATAACTGTTAGCGATAGGCGTTACGAAAGGGAAATGATAACACCAAAGCCTCATACCGGGCAGCTAAGTTATTGGCAACTCATCTTCCTGCAAAGCATAGTGAACGGTGCCCCATATCACGGAAAAGAACTTGCCAGGCAACGGTGGAGTTGGCCTAAAGACACTTACTTACAGCAGCGGCTGCAATACCTGAGGGGAGCTCAAATGGAACCCTGTCAAGTATCGCAAATGTCTTCTGCATACTTAAACCTATCTGCCGAAGCACGCTTTGAGCTACTTTACAAAGAGCTTCTCGGAGGGTCGTAAGTCGCAGCGAAAATTCACGTCGTGCTCCCTGAAGTGCCCCCTGTCCTCGGGACAATCCGGATCGGACTGTGCCCCCAGCACATTTCATGACCTACACCGCTTCCGCATCGCTCAGTTCTTTAAGTTCCACAAGGATAACCGGGAGAAAACAAACTGAGATCGACCCCACCTCTGTCTTTCCCGCTAGTCTCTCCCGGCAAGCTTTCGCCCCTGCTCAAGCACGTCGTAGGAGCGTGGGGCCGAAGGCATCAAAAACCGATAGCCACTTGATATCAGGTGCTCTACATTTTGAGCGTTCGGATGAGGGTGGCCACAGGGGACGCTGTGCTCCTTACATATCCTGAGGATGCTGTTGATGGCATCGGCAACGACCGGATGATCATAGTTTCTGGGGTGTCCTAGCTCTTGGCTCAGATCCCCCTCTCCGATCAACACCACACCGATCCCTGGAACCTCTTTCAGAATTTTAGGAAGGTTTTCGATTGCACGCACCTCTTCACACTGTATGACCACCAGGATTTCCCCCCGCTGAGCCAGGGGCCAGACGTCAGCCCGAGTGTAGTATTCCTGTTGAGTGAGTCCCCAGTAACGCGCTGCTCGGGTTGGAGCATCCCCACGGATACCTGGGGGGTTGTAGAGGGGAGAATCCGCTAGATGAGGATAACGACATGCCCCGACGGCGTTTGAGGCTTCCTCCACAGTGCTGACGTGAGGGAAAATGATGCCAAACACGCCGATGTCTAGTACTTGTTTGGCAATCCATTGATTCATCTCTCCGCCGTTGGGAGGAATCCTCACCAGGGGCGTAACCTTTGGAGCTAATGTGCCACGATCCAGGATCTGTCGCCGGTCGAGCATATACTGAAGGGCATGCCTCAATCTAGGAGTATTCAGGGGAGCATGCTCCATTTCGAAGGCAATCCCGTCGTAGTTGGAGCTTGCAAGCGCTATTGCGCTCTCAATGTCCACCGGAGTAAATCCGACAAAGGCGGTATTCCCTTCCGCCAACGCTTTGATGATGCCGTTAAGACGAGGTATATCTGACATAATAAAGCTCCTCTCAGATGTGAGTGCTCTAGATGCTTAACAGAATAGCTGAAACTTTTCCCTCTATATAGAACCAACGGATATCAACTGTCGGCTCACAAATGGAACTTGGACCCCAAGGCTTACTTCAGGGAATCCTAAGATCTAGTTTCCGTAGGCCGACTCCTGGCTGCAACGGGCTCCCACTGGTAAGGGGGCCGCTTTGATAAGCGTCTTTGTCTGCAAAATAGGCCTCCTCGGCTGCCGCTGCATTGCGTAAGTCTGATTTTACTTGAGCCTCATAACTTTTTTTCCGGTAGGCTACAAATTGTGGGACGGCAATGCCCAGAAGGATCCCCATGATCGCCACGATCGTAAGCATCTCGATCAGCGTAAAGCCCACCTCGTCGTGCAATATTAGCTTGTGGATCATTAGGTGCGTTTCCCTATGCCCGATACTCGTTAATATTTACTTGGAGGCAGACTGAAATAAGAAAGGATTGGGGGGTCGATCATGTGTGCAACTCATCCTTAGCTGAAGCAACACGGAAGAATATACAAGCAAGCATAAAATCCTGGAAGAAATCTATCTCGGGAATTTTATTACCTCACATTTTGTAGAAATGGCTGATGGTTTGCTCTCTCGAAAAATCCTCACCACGGCAGGTTATTCTTCCTGGAAAAAGGCGACCAAAGTAAGGACCACATGGACGAGGCCGAATAACAAATAGAGTGTTCCGGCGGTGGGAACATGACCAAGCACGGCTATAAACTGACCCCAGTAAAGATTAAAACCCCAATAGAGGGTGAACAGATAGGTTGCCATAAGCGACAACTTATGCCGGTACGTAAGCATACAGAAGGAGATTATGAGGATATAAAGGCCCATCTGCCAGCCAGGAATGGCATAACGGATGAATAGCATTTGGGAAAAAGTATCTACTTCACCCATGGGTTTTGCCTCCTCTAACCCGAAGTTATTTGGTTTCTCTTCTGTCTAGTGCCTTGCTCAATTCCCCTGAAGTTGTGACGGTTAACTGTCACTTTCCTAGCCTACGATTCCTCGCCTGCCCGTTCAATAAAAGCCCGCAGGATGTCGCTTGTTGTAATAATGCCAACTAATATCGCCCCTGTGACTACGGGCAGACCTCCTACCTTCAATTCAAGTAACTTTCGCGCAACCTCTTTAAGAGTCGTCTCAAAGGTAACAGTGACCGGATTTTTAGTCATCGCTGTTTTCACCATACTAATCCTCAGTTTTCCTCTGTGCTCACGTATATCCCGATTAGTGACAATTCCCACAAGCCTTCCATCATCCCCAACAACTGGTAGCTGACGAAAGCCCCCCGACTGCATCTTAGCGTTGGCCGTGGCCAGACTCTCTTCAGGGGTTACCGTTACTGGGTTCCCTGTCATGTGGGCTTTAACTCGCATCTTGTCACCTCCAGTTTTAATCAAGCTAAGGCTGCGTTCCGCTTCGTTCACTTAACCCTCCTTTTTGGTACCCAACAAAGTAATAATTATCTCACGGTACGAATTGAACTGTCAAACTGAGCTTCGCGCGTATGCGATATGTAAAAACTTATGTTAGGTCTATTCGAAAACGGCAGATGTTCGCTTGGGGACAACCTATTTATCTGTCCTATGTATTGACGGGAAGAATCACAGACTCTGATCAAAGCCTTCCAGTAGTAACGCGCTATGAAGACTTGTCGGATAGAGCGGTGACTTCCGGGCTAGGCCTGTCAAGCCATCTAAGATTCCAACCCGTTTCATAGGGATAAGAGAGGGGGGAGCTAAAAACACCGAAACTCTTCCACAAGCTCTAATGGCTTGACGGGCGTCTCCTTGGAACTATTCCCACATATCGGTCGGGGCCGGGTTTGCTGCGTGTAAAGCCATCAGGATGCGGTGTGGGCATGTCTTCTCAACGTGGTGCCTAAAGAATCTTGGCAATGCCTTTTCCCACTAGCGCGATTGCGGCCCAGAAAAGGAGCGCCTGCAGAGCTGAGTAGAACCGCTCAGGGGTAGAAGCATGGAAGAAGCGCGTTCCTGCCCAGGTGCCCAGAAACACCACCGGCAATAGGAGTGCTGCTTCAACCAACAGTTTCCGAGATATCAGCCCAGCGGCGGCAATGAACAGGATGCGTCCCATCATGAAGAAACCGGAGAGGACCAGATTGGTGCCGCGGAGGGCCTCGGGGGTCGCACAGGCGAGCTTCAGATAGGTCACAAGGAAATAGATGCCTCCACCGCCGCTCACGCTCCCAACCGCGCCAGAGGTTGCTGCTAGCAGTGATGTGACTGTGCGTGAGCGAAGGCCAACCAAATGACTGAGCCGCTCCAGCAGTTTAAAACGGTCCATCAGGACAATGGAGGTAATCAGCAGCCCTAAAATAAGCGTAAGCCAGTCAGCAGCTAATACGGTGAAAAGCCAAGTGCCGATACCGATGCCGACAAGTTGACCGATGACAAGCGGTCGCGTCACTTTCCAGTCTGCGGTATTGAGGCCTTGGGGAAACAGATGAATCTGGGCAACAGACGCCGCCAGGACCACAAGCAGGATGGCGTGATGCGGGCCGAGCAGCCAGGTTGTCAGTAGAACAATCGGCATGTTTGAGCCGAACCCAAAAGCACCTCGAATGAAGAAACCGAGAAAGTGGGAGCCGAATACGCACACGATTGCCCATGCGGGGGCTTCAACGAAGGGAAGGAGATCAGGGGAGAGGAACTCGGAAAACATCACATCAATAGGTGCATCCTGCAAGGGAAATCCTATATCAGTCCTGGAGTGGATACAATAATGACACAGCTAAGCTGAGATACAGGAAACGATCTAGAGGGAAGAGCTTACAAATGCTTGGATTTTCTCAAGGGAGGAATGGTGGCCAGGGACAGAATCGAACTGCCGACACGAGGATTTTCAGTCCTCTGCTC
>JBHHYU010000040.1:0-24325 GCA_046757725.1 Binatia bacterium | reverse complement strand
CCAGTGAGGGAATACTATATGTGCGTTCACCTGTGTTGTAAGTAAAAGGGATACCCATGCGGGTATACCCGGAATGGTACGTATCAAGCAAGGCTGAAGCGGTTGTCAAAATGGATCACAACGGTCAAGATAATTTGTAATAAACAAAAGAGGAGGCTAACCATGCCGGTAGAAGTGGAACGTTTGATGGTCGAGGCCCGAGAGGGGCGAATCAGTCGCCGTGAGTTTATTGTTCAGGCTACCAGACTGGTCGGGAGTGTAGTGCTGGCCGACTTGCTTTTTGAGTCGACTCTGGGAAAGGTCGCGGAGGGGACGGTGGTGCCTGCGAATGATCCCGATCTGGAATCCGGCTGGGTGGATATTCCAGCCAAGGACTACACGGCCGGTGTCTACCAGTCCAAGCCTAAAGGACGCGGACCGTTCCCTGGAGTGATGGTGATCTCAGAGAATCGGGGAGTGGAAGATCACATTAAGGATGTAACCCGGCGCTTTGCCAAAGAAGGGTATTTTGCGGCCGCTCCGGATGTGATCTCACGGTTTGGGGGTATCCGGCAACTGGGGAAAGAAGCGGCGGCAGGTATGATCTCCGGCATGAGATCGGATATCGTGATGGATGTCGTGAGAACAACGTTCGCCCATCTCCGAAAGTCAAAGCAGGTCAAGACCGACCGTATCGGAGTGGTAGGATTTTGCTTTGGGGGAAGCATTTCTCTCCTGACTGCCACCAAGATACCGGCACTGGCGGCTTGCGTGCTTTTCTATGGAAAAAATCCGATCCCTCTTTCCCAGGTGAAAGACATACGCGCACCGGTGCTGGGTCTATATGCCGGTCTAAATCCAGGCATTACTTTAAAAGTTCCCGACCTGGCAAAGGCGATGAAGAAGTATGGGAAGAGTTTTGAGTCCCGCATTTATGAAGGTGCCAAGCATGCGTTTCATAACGAAACCCGTGCCGACCGGTACAATCCCAAAGCGGCTAAAGACGCCTGGCGCCGCTGCCTCAAGTTCTTTGCGAAGCACCTGAAAGGAGGTAACCGTCGGGCCTAGCCGACACACGAGATCTCCGGCCTCAATGAGATTGGAGTGCCTCAAGTGTCTTCTCCAGGTCGTCCGGTATGGGGATGGTCCATTTCCGTTTTTTGCCTCGGTGTTCGAAGGTTATGCTGGTGGCGTGGAGAAACTGACGTTTTAAGCCGTAGGTCGTGCGGAATTGTTTATTAAAGGCAAAGTTGCCGTGCTGAGCGTCCATGACCACCGGATGGCCCAGTTTAGCCAGGTGGTGGCGGATCTGGTGCCTCCGGCCGGTTTTAATACGCACCTCAAGGAGGCTGGTTGTAGAGAACTCCTGCTTAACTCTGTACAGGGTCAACGCTCGAACGAGCCTCCCGTCTCGACCGGGGAGCGGGTTGTCGATCCTGCCTTCCTTGAAGCGAAGCCGTCCCATCACTAGTGCCAGGTAGACTTTTTCCACCCGGCCTATCTCGAATTGTTTTTCCAATTTCGAAGCTACAGTATCGTTTTTTGCCACCACAAGAAGACCTGAGGTGTCCTTGTCGATACGGTGTACGAGTTTCGGGGTGACGGCTTGGATGCCGCAGGTCGCCTGCAAGATTCCGAGGAGTGAGTGTCGTTTGAGAATGCCTTTCCCCTCATGAACTGCGATACCCGCCGGTTTGTTTAACAAAAAGAAGTCGTCGTCTTCAAAGAGAATCTCTAACCTCCGAGTCACGGGGGTTTTCTTGACTGAGTCCCGGCCCCTTTTTTCAAAAGGGAACAGAAGCCGAATCCGATCTCCGGGGCCGGCTCTCTGATTCGGTCCGGAGCGTTTGTCGTTCAGGCGTACGGCATTCTTGCGAAACAACCTTCTCACGTATCCCATTGGGAAACGCTTTTTGAGGAAGTTCTGCAAGGTCTTGGGTTCCTCGGCCTGTGGAAAAATGATCTGCTGGGCCATACTGAAACTACATAACGGGATGGTGTCTGTTTCGTCAAGGAGAAAGGCTGAAGGTTATTTGCAATTCCCTTGAAATTAAGATAGTTTTCCCTCGGTTTGCGCAATCAACTGTCGCTGAAGAGATGGCGCGCCTAGTGAGGTTTTCATTGAGTCGTAAAGAGCTGGTCGATGCGCTCAGAACAAAGATCGATCAAGTTGATGAGAAAATTGTAGAGCTTCTAAACGAGAGGGCCTCCCTGGCTCAGCGGATTGGACACGCCAAGAGCCTAGGAAAAGGGGAGGTCTATGTTCCGAGCCGTGAGAAGGAGATTTTTCGAAGGATTTCCGGAATAAATCAAGGTCCGCTTTCCGAACAAGCCCTCCACTCCGTCTACCGGGAGGTTCTCTCCGCCTCCCGCTCCCTTGAAGCAGCTATTCGAATCGCCTATCTCGGGCCGGAGGCCACGTTTACGCATATGGCTGCCCGTGAGAAATTCGGCTCTTTGCCGACGTTTATCCCACTGGCAAATATCACCGATGTTTTCCGGGAGGTAAAGCAAGGAAGAGTGAACTATGGGGTGGTGCCCATTGAGAATTCCACAGAGGGGGTTGTAACCCATACGCTGGACATGCTGGTGGGGGCGGATATCAAGATTTGTGCGGAGGTCTCTTTGGAGATCCATCTCAATCTATTATCACGCTCCGGGCGCCTTCAGCATATCAGACGCATTATCTCTCATCCGCAAGCCGTAGCCCAGTGCCGTTCCTGGTTGGCAAGCCATTGTCGGCACATCGAGGTAGATGAGGTAGCGAGCACGGCCCAGGCAGCCAAGATGGCAACCCAGAATCGATCTATAGCAGCCATAGCCAGTGTTTTGGCGAAAGAGTTCTATGACCTGAAGGTGGTCCAGGGGAATATCGAAGACCATGCCAATAATATGACCCGTTTTCTTGTTATAGGAGATCAGGAGCCTCAGCCGAGTGGAGCTGATAAGACATCTATTGTTTTTTCGATTAAGCATGAAGTGGGGGTTTTACACCGCATGCTGGAATCCTTTGCCAGGAATCGAATCAACCTAACCAAGATCGAATCGCGTCCCTTGAAGGATAAGCCTTGGGAGTACCTCTTTTTTATAGACTTTGAAGGACATAGGAAGGAGTCAAGAGTCCAGAAAGCAATCAAGAACATCGAAAAGAGATCTCGCTTTTTCAAAGTTCTTGGCTCATATCCTTGTGGTGTATGAAATTTATTAAGCACGTTCCGGAATATATTCAGTCGCTGATTCCCTACGCTCCCGGCAAACCCGTGGAAGAGGTAGAGCGGGAGCTGGGTATCAAGGATACGGTCAAGCTGGCCTCCAATGAAAATCCACTGGGACCTTCTCCACTGGCGATCAAGGCATTAAAAGAGAGGTTGCTTCAGCTCCATCGTTATCCGGATGGCGGTGGCTTCTACTTAAAAAAGGAATTGGCGGGAAAGCTGGGCGTGGACCCTGAGGGGTTGATTCTTGGTAATGGCTCTAATGAACTCATCGATCTAGCCGTGCGAACCTTCATGCGCCCCGGTGATGAAGCGGTGATGGCCCACCAGGCTTTCGTCATCTATCACCTTGCGGTGCAGGCCGCCGGGGGTTGCTGCCGGATCATTTCCCTCAAGGATTTTAGCCACGATCTGGAGGCTATGAAGCAAGCCATCAACGCGAAGACCCGGATTGTCTTTCTGGCCAATCCCAACAATCCAACGGGGACGATCTATCGGAAGAAAGAGTGGGAGAAGTTTCTCGAACGCTTGACGCCTGAGATCGTAGTGATTGTAGATGAGGCCTATTTCGAATATGTTGCGGACCCTGATTATCCTGATTCTATCGCCTATTGGGGAGAACAGAGGCCAATCCTGACGCTGCGGACGTTTTCGAAACTCTATGGGTTGGCAGGTCTCCGGATCGGCTATGGGTTTGGGCCGAGGCGGATGATTGAACTGATGCATCGGGTACGGCAACCTTTCAATGTCAATGCCGCTGCTCAGTGGGCGGCCCTGGCGGCGTTAGAGGATCAGGAACATTTAGAACGGAGCCTTCAGATAAACCGGGAAGGAATGGACTACCTTAGAAAAGGCATTGACAGGCTGGGTTTGGAACAGATCCCCAGCCAGGCCAATTTCATTCTCGTGCGGGTTGGAAATGGTCAGGACGTCTTCCAGCAACTCCTCCGGCGGGGGGTGATTGTCCGGCCTATGGCGGTGTATGACTTTCCCGAATACATCCGAGTCAGCGTTGGTAGACCGGAAGAAAATGCTAGATTTATTAATGGCTTAGAAACTATTATTAAAGTCAATTCGCAAGGCAAGTTGAGAGAGGTACAATGATTGTCGTTACGAAGCCGGGGCTGACCCCGGACGAGATCCAAAAGATCGTAGAGAGAATCGAAAGTTTCGGCCTAAAGGCTCATATCTCTGAGGGAACGGAAAGAACGATTATCGGCGCCATCGGAAATGAACGGCTCATGGTGGATCAGACACTGGAATCATTTCCCGGGGTGGAACAGGTTTTACCCATTTTAAAGCCTTATAAGCTGGTGAGTCGGGAGTTTCAGAGTACCGATACCATTATCGACGTGAATGGGCTGAAGATCGGAGGAAGGAAAATTCACGTCATGGCCGGCCCGTGTTCTGTCGAGTCTAAGGATCAGGTCCTTGAGGCTGCCGTTCCGGTGAGAGCTGCGGGTGCCACCTTTCTTCGTGGCGGGGCCTTTAAGCCGAGGACGTCCCCGTACAGCTTTCAGGGGCTCGGTAAAGAGGGTTTGGACTATCTGGCTCACGCCCGCGACCTGACCGGGCTCAGAGTCGTTACGGAAGTTCTGGATCCGCGTGACCTGGAGACGGTTTGTAGGTTTACCGATATCCTCCAGATCGGGGCGAGAAACATGCAGAATTTCAAGCTCCTGACAGAAGTGGGAAGGCTGCAAAAGCCGGTGCTCTTAAAACGAGGGATGAGCGCCACGATTCAAGAATTTCTCCTTTCGGCGGAATACATCGCTTCAGAGGGTAACAGAAAAATCATCCTTTGCGAGCGAGGCATACGAACCTATGAGACGGAGACCAGAAATACCCTGGATCTCAGCGCCGTCCCCCTATTGAAGCAGCTCTGCCATCTACCCGTTTTTGTCGATCCCAGTCACGGAACGGGAAGGTGGGATCTGGTGGCTCCCATGGCCCTGGCGGGAATCGCAGCAGGGGCGGATGGGCTTCTCATCGAGGTGCACCCGCATCCCGAAGTCGCCTTGAGTGATGGTCCCCAGTCGCTCAAGCCTGAAAAATTTCACAGGTTGATGGATGAACTTAAAAAGGTGGCCCTGGCGGTGGGGAGGGAGCTTTAGTGACTTGGATGTTTCGTAGAATGCTTGTGGCAGGTGTCGGGTTGATCGGTGGATCGATGGCCTTGGCGGCTCGTAAGCAGCGTCTCGTCAAAGAGATTATCGGGTATGGCCGTGGAAAAAATAATCTACGGTTGGCTCAACGGGAGGGCATCATCGACCGGTATTTCTTGCGCGCGAGCGACGTGCCCGATGGGGTGGATCTCCTGGTGTTGGCGACTCCGGTCGAAGCTACGGTTCCGCTGGCTGCATCACTCCTCCCGGCTCTTTACCCGGGTTGTATTATCACGGATGTGGGGAGCGTGAAGGCTAAGATCGTTCGGGAAATGGAAAGACTCGTGCAGTCCCGTTTCCCCTTTGTCGGTACCCATCCCATTGCCGGAAGCGAACAATGGGGCGCCCATGCCTCGGCGGCCGATCTCTTTCCCGGGCAGCGGTGCATCTTGACTCCGACTCGGAGGACCGATCCCGATGCCCTTGAGAAAATCGCTTGTTTCTGGCGCCGGATTGGAGCAAGAGTAGAAGTCATGGATCCCCGTATTCATGATCGGGTTTTGAGCGTGGTCAGCCATCTTCCCCATGTCCTGGCCTACGCGCTGGTTAATACCTTGGGTCGAAGTAAGGTAGACTCGGTGAATCTGAAAGATTATTGTGGAGGGGGATTTAAAGACCTGACCCGTATCGCGTCCAGCCGCCCTGAACTCTGGCGCGATATCTGCCTGCTCAACCGCGAGGCTATCGGGAAAAGCCTGGGTGATTGCATCAAACAGCTGGAACGATTGAAAAAGTGGATCGGTGAGGGAGAGGGGGACCGGCTGGAGCGGGAATTTTCTCATGCGAATGAAGTTAGGAGGCAGATATCCTAGAGGGTACGGAGACGAGGAAGATTGTGGAGGTTAAACGGCCGCTGCGTGGGGAGCTGGCTGTGCCCGGTGATAAATCCATTAGTCATAGGGCTGTCATCTTCGCCAGTGTCGCCGAGGGGGAAAGTCGTATCTTCAATCTCTCGCAGGGGGAGGATAACTATAGGACGGTTCAGGCCTTTAAAGACCTGGGTGTCAAGATTTGGACTGAAGATAAAGCGCTACACATTGATGGAAAAGGCTGGGACGGTCTCTGTGCACCCGCTCAGGTCATTAACTGCGGTAATTCAGGAACCACCATGCGTCTTCTTTCCGGGGTATTGGCCGGTCGTCCATTCAGCTCTACTTTGGATGGGGATGCCTCTCTGCGTCGGAGACCGATGGAGAGAATTATGGATCCGCTCGGTCGAATGGGCGCTGCAATCGTGAGTCTGAAGGGGAACGGAGTTGCCCCTTTAGAGATCCGAGGTGGAGGACTTCGGGGCATTCGTTATACATTGCCCATGGCCAGCGCACAGGTAAAATCGGCGATCATTCTGGCCGGTCTTCAGGCGGCAGGAGGGACTGAGGTGATTGAGCCGCAACGATCAAGGGATCATACGGAAATTATGGCTCGTGCTTTCGGTGCAAAAATCGATATTCGCTGTAGACGGATTTCCGTTGGCCGCTTGCAGCGACTGCCTGCTAGGGACGTGGAGATCCCGGGCGATCTATCCTCGGCGGCGTTTTTGCTGGTCGCAGCGGCTTCGATTCCCGGTTCCGACATCATCATGCGAAGGGTTGGGTGTAATCCCACACGGAGCGGAGTGATCGATATTCTTAAGCGAATGGGCGCATCCATAGACGTTTTAAATCTCCGGGAGGAGGCGGGTGAACCGGTAGGAGACCTCAGGGTCGTTGGGGGAAAGCTCGAGGGTGTAGAGATCGGCCCGGAGATGGTAGCCCGAACCATCGACGAGTATCCCGTGTTGGCCGTAGCGGGGGCCTTGGCTCATGGAGTGACCACCCTATCGGGAGCGTCGGAGTTAAGGGCAAAAGAGTCGGACCGAATAGCGGTCATGACGGCGGAGTTGCGCAAGATGGGCGTATGGGTGGAAGAGAGCGATGACGGCATGAAGATCAAGGGGAGGGGAAGGCTTGGTGGTGCTTCTGTGAAGAGTCACGGGGATCACCGGATCGCAATGGCACTTGCGGTAGCAGGGTTGTCCTGCGATGGGGGAATTGAGATTGATGAGTGTCGCTGTGCCGATATCTCGTTTCCCGGCTTTTTTGAACTCCTGGAGGAAGTCCGGCAGTCCTAGGCTCGTTGTGAAAGGCGTTGGGCCGCTGACCGCTAGGCAGGTGAAAAAACTGATCGTCGCCATTGATGGCCCGGCGGGGGCGGGGAAAAGCACGGTAGCCAAACGCTTGGCAAAAGAGTTAGATTATACTTATATGGATACGGGTGCCATGTACCGGGCCTTGGCGTGGAGGGTGTTGCATGAGCGGGTGGATCCGACGGATGCGGAAACGCTGAAGAGAATACTCACGGACACGAAGATCGAAATCGTGGGAACTAAGGATCATAACAAGGTCTTCCTCGATGGGCTCGATCTTACGGAGCGGATCCGTACTCCAGAGGTGAGCCAGATGGCATCGAGGGTCTCCGCCCTTAAGATCGTACGGGAGAGAATGGTGGAACTCCAAACGGCAATGGGTGTTCACGGAGGAGTTGTTGCAGAGGGGCGAGATATTGGGACGGTTGTTTTTCCACGGGCGGATGTCAAAATATATTTGGATGCCTCGTCTTCGGAACGGGCGAGGCGCCGGTTTGAAGAGATGAGGGGACAGGGGGGACAGGTAACCAGAGAAGCGACCCTAAGGGAGATGAACGAAAGGGATCGGCGAGATAAGGAACGTTCTGTATCCCCATTGTGCAAAGCGGCGGACGCCATTGTGATCGATTCCACAAACTCTGATATCGATGGAGTGGTGGACAGAATTATGAAAGAAATTAAGGAGAAGATGCAAGCAATTCACTGAGGATCGGAGAAATTTATGGCCCAGAACGAAGAGGATAACAAAAAAAAGGACCCGGAAAAGGGCGACGACTTTCAAACGCTTTTTGAAGAAAGTATGCGCTCCGTGAAGCCGGGGGGCATCGTCAAAGGAAAAGTCGTGAGCATTACGCCGACGCATGTCGTTATCGACATCGGGTATAAATCGGAAGGACAGATTCCCATAGAAGAATTTTCGGACCGGCAGGGACAAGTGCAAGTCCAGGTGGGTGAAGAACTGGATGTTTTCTTTGATGCGTCGGAAAACGAGAACGGCGATATTATTCTGTCCCGCCAAAGAGCGGAGGGCATCAGGGTTTGGGAGGGAATCGAGAAGGCCCATCGGGAGGGCTCCTGGGTGGAGGGGACTATTGTGGCTAGGGTGAAGGGGGGATTTAAGGTAGATATCGGCCTTCCTGGATTTCTTCCAGGCTCCCATGTGGATATCCGACCTACTCGCAATCTGGATAGGCTGGTTGGAAAGAAGGACCGATTCGCCATTCTTAAATACAATAGGATGAACGGTAACGTAGTGGTGTCCCGCAGGATGTTGCTGGAAAAGGAGCGGGAGTCTCTAAAGAAGGAAGTGCTTAAGGTTCTGGAGGAAGGAGTTATTCTCGAGGGGTTGGTGAAAAATATCACCGGCTACGGCGCCTTCGTGGATCTAGGCGGGATCGATGGCATTCTTCACATTAGCGATATGTCTTGGGGACGTATCAGCCATCCCTCTGAGCTCGTCAAGGTGGGAGACCGCATTAAAGTCGTAGTTCTTAAATTCGATTTGGAGCGAGAGCGGATATCGCTTGGCATGAAGCAGATAGTGCCGGACCCTTGGAGTACGGTCCAGAACCAATATCCCGTGGGGAGTCGAGTACGAGGGAAAGTTTTAAGCCTGATGGACTATGGAGCTTTTGTGGAGTTGGAAAAGGGAATCGAGGGCCTGATCCACATTTCAGAGATGTCCTGGACTAGAAAGATCTCGGACCCTTCGAAGGTGGTTCAAGTCGGGGAAACCGTGGAGGTTCTAGTTCTCAACGTGGATCCAGCCCACCGCCGGATCTCGTTGGGATTGAAGCAGGTCACGCCCAATCCCTGGGAACAGGTGAAAGAGAAGTATCCCGTGGGAACTGTTATTGAGGGGCCGGTGCGTAACGTGACTGATTTCGGTATCTTTGTTGGGGTGGAAGAGGGCATTGACGGTTTGGTCCATGTCTCGGATCTCCATTGGACGAGAAAGATCAGACACCCCTCGGAGCTGTATAAAAAGGGAGACGTGGTGGAAGCCAAGGTCTTGAATGTGGATATCGGAACCGAGCGGCTTTCGCTCGGTATTAAACAGCTTGCACCCGACCCTTGGGAACTGGTCTCTACGCGATATCCTCCAGGTTCAAAGGTCAAGGGTGAAGTTACCAGTGTTCCGGACTTTGGAGTCTTTGTTCGTCTCGAAGAAGGGGTTGAGGGATTGATTCACGTGTCCCAGTTGAGTACGGAACGTGTCGACAAAGCCTCGAGTCTTTTCAAAGTAGGGGAGCAGGTGGAGGCGGAGGTCATCCATGTGGATGCGCGTGAAAAAAAAATCGGCTTAAGCGTCCGCGCGCTAAAGAAGACTGAAGAACGGCAAGAGATGGAGAACTACTTGAAAAGAGAAAAAGAGGCAGGGAGGGTATCGTTTGAAACCATCCTGAACGAAGAAATGCAGCTTGACAGGGATGAAGAGGCCGAACCTTCGGGTAAAGGAAAGGGAGACAATCCGTAAGACCTTGGTAGGGAGGTTATGGTCAAAGGACATCCAATACTCCGGGGATTGAAAACTCTCCTGATTTCCATTCTAGTCATTTTTGCCGCCGTTTTTTTCTATACCTATCTAACCGGGGGTGACACCCAGGTCCTATCGCTTATAGGAGGTGAAGGGGTTGGGGTGCTTGAAATTAAGGGCACCATCAACGGTTCCCGTGAAACGATTCAAAACCTGAAAAAGTTCCGGGAGGCAAAAAAGATCAAGGCTGTGGTAGTGCGTATCGATTCTCCTGGAGGAGCGGTCGCCCCGACCCAGGAAATTTACGAAGAGATCGAAAAGCTAAAGAAGGAAAAACCCGTCATAGCATCGCTGGGAGGCATGGCAACATCGGGTGGCTATTATATCGCCAGTGCCTGCGATCGGATCATGGCCAACCCCGGGACCCTTACCGGCTCCATCGGCGTGATCATGGAATTGGGAAACGTAGAGGAATTGATGAGGAAGCTGGGGCTCAAGGGGTACAGCATCAAAAGCGGACCCAACAAGGATATCGGCTCCCCTTTTCGGCCTCTTTCATCTGAGGGACGGGCTATTCTTCAGTCCCTCGTGGATAACGTCCACAGCCAGTTTGTTAGGGCGGTGGCGAAGGGGAGGAGGATTCCCAACGCGGAGATTGGGAGACTTGCGGACGGCAGGGTATACTCGGGGGAGCAGGCAAAGAAATTAAAATTGATAGATGACTTGGGCAATATGGAGGACGCCATCGATCTGGCTGCGACCCGTGGGGGGATTGAAGGCAAACCCAACATCATTTACGCCCGCCGCGAGAAAAAGAGCTGGTGGGAAAGGATTCTCTTTTCTTATTTTGATGATCGGTTCGGTAAAATGGGAAGCTGGGGACTTCGATACGAGTAGTTCTTATCTAAGGAAGCATTAAAGTCTGGTTCATCAGGAGGGGCATTATGACGAAGCGAGACCTTATTGACGAACTCAATAAGAAATTTCCTCACCTCTCGCACTACGATGCTGAGGTGATTGTCAATGGCATCTTTGATTCCATAGTCAAAGCCATGACCGACGGAGAGCGCATTGAAATCCGTGGTTTCGGGAGTTTTCTGGTGAAGCACCGCCGTGCGCGGGAGGGGAGAAACCCGAAAAGCGGCGCGGTGGTTTCGGTCGCAGCAAAAAGGGTCCCCACCTTTAAAGTAGGCAAAGAGTTAAGATTAAGGGTGGACGGGAAGGAGCCTTTCTCCAATAGTTCCTCATGAAACGGATCTGGGCCCCTTGGAGGATGACCTATATCGAGGAAGGATCCAAGCAGGAAGGCTGTATCTTCTGCGATAAGCTGGATATAGCGGACACCCGTTCTGTTTTGATTTTAGGAACCACGCCCCACTCCTTCGTGATGCTGAACAAGTATCCCTATAACAATGGGCATCTTCTTCTGGCTCCCAAGAGGCATGAGAATCAGCTCTCCTCCCTATTGCCTGAGGAGTATGAGGATCTCTGCGAGGCATTACGGGTATCGGTAGAACTAGTCTCAAAAGCGCTCAAGCCCGGCGGCATTAATCTGGGAATGAATCTGGGTCGGTGTGCTGGTGCGGGAGTGGAGGGCCATCTTCATTGGCACGTGGTACCACGGTGGGAAGGAGACACCAATTTTATGCCGGTGGTGGGAGATGTCAGGGTCATGCCGCAGCATCTCTTGGATAGCTATGATCGTCTGAAGCCTTACTTTGAAGATTTTCTACTCCGCAGCGACCGTTTGAGATAAGGCAGATGCTCAGAGTCGGTAAAACAGTATTTTTGACCCTCCTGTTCATTCTGGGCATTACCTTTTCACTGGAGAATACCGAACCGGTTGTCTTGAAGTACTATTTTGGGCTCGTGGCACCACCGATACCCATTTTTCTGATGGTCCTGTTATCGGTTTTGTTTGGAGTTTTCATAGCCGGTATTGGATTTCTCATGGATCAGCGAAGGTTAAAAACGACGGTGCGGGAAAAAGAGCGGGAGATAAAAATGTTGCAGCAAGAGATGCAACACAGTCGGGAGCAAGTGGGGGAGATGGGAAAGGTAGGGCGGTAAGGATTATACTCTATTGGATTAGACGGAGGTGTCGAGAGTGAAAGAAGCAAAAACTCTGGGTGAACTACGCAAACGTGGCACCCCGATCCTTACTGTTCGAGAGGAGATGCGGAAAAACGTTGTGGCCTGTCTCAAGCAGGGGAAGCAGATTCTGCCGGGGATCATCGGGTATGAAGATACGGTCATCCCGGACATAGAGAATGCTATTCTCTCAGGGCACCACGTGGTTTTTCTGGGGGAGCGGGGACAGGCTAAATCGCGTATCATCCGTGGGCTCATATCACTTCTCGATGAGCGAATTCCGATCGTTCAAGGGTGTGAGATCAGTGACAATCCCCTTGCCCCGATCTGTCGCGGCTGCCGCCGGAGGTTGAAAAAGGAAGGGGATGCACTGCCCATTGAATGGATCGACCGGGAACAGAGGTATGGTGAAAAACTTGCGACGCCGGATGTTTCCATTGCCGATATCATTGGGGAGATCGATCCCATCAAGGTTGCCGAAGGAAGATACCTGGCAGATGAAGAGACCATCCATTATGGTCTGATTCCTAGGACCAACCGGGGAATTTTTGCCGTTAACGAACTTCCTGACCTTACCGAAAAGGTGCAAGTGGGTCTGTTCAATTTGATGGAAGAAAAGGATGTCCAGATCAAAGGTTATAAGATCCGCCTCCCTCTGGACGTTGTGATTTTCGCGAGTGCCAATCCGGAAGATTATACCAGCCGGGGCAGGATCATTACTCCGCTAAAAGACCGTTTTGATGTTCAAATCCGCACTCACTATCCACGGACCATCCAGGATGAGATATCTATTATGGAACAGGAGGCGGTTTCCCCGGACCGGCGAAGCCAGACCGTCGAGGTCCCTCAATTTATGAAGGAAATCTTAGCGCACATGACTTTTGAAGCCCGCAAATCGAGTGAAATCAATCAGAGCTCGGGTGTGAGCGTACGAGTCACCATCAACAACTACGAGAGCATCATTAGTAACGCGGAGAAACGCGCTTTGCGTGTAAAAGAAAAAGAGGTGGTTCCCCGTGTCAGCGATCTGCACTCCGTATTGGCTTCTACCGGTGGCAAGATAGAGATGGAATATGTCGGAGAGGAGAGAAAGGAGGAGGAGTTGGTGGAAAAGCTTCTCAATCGGGCTGTAGCAGAAGTCTTTGACCAGTATTTTAAAGTGGACTCACTGCAAGAGGCGGTTGACTATTTTAACTCCGGGTGGGGCGTGGAGGTCTCGGACCTTATGCCGTCGCAAGATTACCTCGAAGGTATCAGGGAGATCCCGGGCCTGAAAAGTGCGATCCGTTCTATGGGAACCTTCGAATCTCCCGCCTTGATGGCCTCCGCCACAGAGTTTATCATGGAGGGTCTTCACCTCCATCAGAAGTTGAATAAAGAAGTGGAGGGAGGCAGAATTACTTACGGAAAGTAGTAAGTGAGATAGAGGGAGATTGGACGCTGGCCCAGCCGACACTCTTCTCTATCTTGGTGGCCTGTTTCTATTTCTCTTCTCTGTCCGTCTTATTTATTCTTTTCTCTATCTTTGATCATTATGGTCCGAATCCGGTACAGTCGATGGAATGGAAGCTCCCCCGACCCCGTCAGGGAGGAGAATGTTTTTGATCAGCTCAACGACTATATGAACGATACGGGGGACCTTCAGCAGGCCATGCGTCGATTGAGGCAGCGCGGCCTGAAGCAGGGAGAAAACCAGGTGGGTGCGCTTGATGATCTCCTGTCTCAGGCGACTCAGGAGATGCGGCGTTTCTACGAGCGATTCCAAATCCAATCGGCCCTCGATCAAGTGAAAGAGGAGCTTGGATCGATCGTGAACAAGGAACGGCAGACTCTGGAAAAGTTGCGGGAGAAGAACCCAGAGCTGGCGGAGAAAGAGGAATTTCTGGATCGGCTTCCCCACAAGCCGAGTGACGCCATCGAAAAACTTGCCACTTACGTTTTCGAGGATTCAGAAGCGTATTCGGCGTTCCGATCGCTTCTCCCCAAGTTAGAGCAACTTCGACGCTTGGAAAAATGCATCCAGAGAGAGGGAAATCTTTTTCGGGGTTATAAATCCGTTGATTTTGAGGAGGCCCAGAAGCTTCTGGATGATATGGAAGGATTACGTCGCCTGGAGGAGCAGCTCTCCGGCATGCCTCTGGAGGACACGGATCTGGATCTATTGGAGAGACTCTTAGGGGAGGGTGCACGGCGACAGTTCGACGGGGCGGTACGACTGGAGACCCTGCTCGCGGATGGAGGTTATCTCACCAAGCAGGGCGATCGCTTTGAATTAACCCCACGGGGGGTCCGCAGGATCGGGCAACTGGCCCTTCGGGATATCTATCGGCAGTTGCGGCGTGACGGGATGGGGCAGCATCCGGTTCGCAACCGTGGTTCTCAAGAACTCTTAACGGAACAGAGTAAACCGTATGTCCAAGGAGACACCCTCAATCTCAATATGGTCCAGACATTAAAAAATGCCCTGGTGCAGGGAGTTGGGTTGCCTCTGCGACTGCGTCCCTCGGACTTTGCAGTCTTTGAGTCCGAGCATGCGAGTCGAGCGGCCACCGTGCTTCTCCTGGACATGAGCTGGTCCATGAGTTGGGAGGGTCGTTTTGCCGCCGCCAAGAAGGTAGCCCTTGCAATGGAGAATCTTGTGCGATGCATGCATCCTCGTGATTATTTCGGTATCGTCGGTTTTTTTACCCGTGCCGTAGAACTCAAAGCCAGGGACTTACCCGAGGCGACATGGAATATGGGGGATCCCTTCACCAACTTACAAGACGGACTTCGACTCGCTTCGACGCTCTTGGATCGGAAGCCAAGCGAGAACCAGCAAATGATTATCATCACCGATGGTCAGCCTACTGCCTATTGTCGCCATGGACGGCTCTATTGCGAGTGGCCTTTGAGCTTCGGCGGCATCAGTCAACGGGCGGCAGATGAGACTTTGAGAGAGGCGGAGCGTGTGACTCGCCGAGGGATCACCATCAATACCTTTATGCTTGATGCCAGTCCTGTTCTCAGGGGTTTTGTGGAAGAGATGACACGCATCAACCGTGGCCGAGCCTTCTATACCCACCCGGACCGACTTGGCGAATACCTCCTGGTCGACTATGTCTCGCGAAAGAGAAAGCGAGTTTGAGATCAGCACATAGTTAGTATGGGACTAGCCTGGAATCTCCCGACAAAGAGGTAGCCCTATTCAAAGGGCTCGTAGCTGGAGAACTAACGTCGGGCCATGGCCTCTAGTCGCGAAATTCTTTCTTGCATGGGTGGGTGGGTGCTGAAAAGCTTACGGAGCGTTCCCCCTGTGAGAGGGTTGACAATGAAAAGGTGAGCGGTGGCTTGGCCGGTGGCCTCATTGACCTGGAGCGGTATCCGCTCAGAAGCCGCCTGGAGCTTCCGCAAGGCGCTGGCCAACGACAATGGGTCGTCTGTCATAGTTGCCGCCCCTTTATCGGCACCATACTCTCGGGAACGCGAGACTGCCATCTGAATAATCATGGCCGCCATAGGGGCCACGATCATCATCACCAAAAGTCCTACGAGATTTCCTGATCCCCGCTCATCGCGGCTACTGCCTCCGAAGATCATGGCCCATTGGGCCATCCATGCAAGATAACTTATGGCTCCCGCAAGGGTGGCGGCAAGGCTGCTTACGAGGATATCACGGTTTTTCACATGGGTCAGTTCGTGTCCCAAAACCCCACGTAACTCAGCCTTGGTTAAAATGTTCCGGATTCCCTGAGTCACGGCGACAGCTGCATGCCGGGGGTTGCGTCCGGTGGCAAAAGCGTTCGGTGCCGCCTGGGGGATGATGTAGACCCGCGGCATAGGAAGACCCGCACGCTGTGTGAGTTCTTGTACCAGGCCATAAAGCTCCGGATCCTCTGTGGGTCCGGTTTCCTTAGCACGATACAGTTTGGTAACGATACGATCGCTGTACCAATAGCTAAAGAAATTCATTACACCGGCAAAGATCAGGGCCAGGATGGCCCCCTGTCGCCCCCCTACGAGATCCCCTCCCCAGACCAACAGGGCGGTTAATAGCGCCAGTAAAACCGTCGTGCGGAGCGTATTCATTTGACAATCCCCCTTTGTCGGGTTGTCTCTAGGCTATCATTGCAATAGGCGTTGTCAAGATGGGACGGGTTCTCTTTTGTTAAGGTCATTGGCAGAGGCACGTTTTGTGGGCTTCGTTCGATAATCCGGTCAAGGCGCAACTCTGTCTATGCCTACCGTTTCTTTATCCAAGATGCGATCGACCCGGCGCTTCGTGGAGACGTATCGTCGGATCCCCATCCCTAGAGTTGTTACGGAGAGCAGGAGAAGTGCCCATCCGGTTATATCGGCCACCAGGGAAATAAAGAAATGCACCAAGGATGCTCCGCTGATGGCGAACGCCAAAGCGGTACGAACGTAAGATAGTAAGGTCCGCTCGTTTGCGAGCACGGTACGATCGGCAGCCAGATAGTCCCGTACAATGAGTTCATCCGAGTCAAAGCGGGAATACGGTTCTTGCATCATCACTCCACACCTACCTGTTAATGGGGATCTTACTCAACCCATCTTGAGATATAAACAGCAACCATGGCAAGGACCACAATTGCAGTGGCCGTGTCATGCCTATGAAATCAGAGACAGAGCCAGGATATATCAATCCCAGCGATTGACGCAAGTCTATCCGGCTCTCCGTTACAAAGAGTGGCGTTGCAGTTAGGTGCAGGGGGTCGGCTCCTCAGCGGGAGCCGATAGACCTGTATTCCTCTGCCCCTAAGGTCTTCTCCTGAGGAACCACACTCTTTACGGTAGCGCCGTCTCATCCGGAAAAGGAGGCGGGTATCGAAATGGATACGGCAAATCGCGGTGGTTTGCGGCAAACACGAGCACCCGTGAGGTGGTGCAGGTTAGGATTGTTTTTTACACTCGTTGATGATGGCTTTGCGTTGGGCCCGTGGGTCCAGCAGGCTAACCAGGGAAGCGCGACAAATCTAGGAAGGCATTGAGGCCGGTTCCATTTCTGTTGGGGTCTCTACAACTTCAAGAAGCCCTGACTGATGAAGATCGTATATCACTTTCGCTGTGTAAGCATAAGGTAGGCGTAGGCTCGCCGCAATGGTCTGCACGTTACGGTACCCATCGACCTTCGTGAGCACCTTCCACCCGGTGTGTGGGATGGTGATCGACCCGTTACTGTTTTTCACCAAGTCAGCAATCCGTAACACCGCGTCCCCTGTCGGGATCACTTGAAGAACCTGTTCCCACTCCTCGGACATCGTTTTCACTTCGGCAAGGAGTTCGGCGGCGTTCTTACTGATGGTTTGGAGAGGTGGAGCACTATTCGGAGCGAGGAAAAAGCTTCCATCACTCCACGTTACCGGGTAAAGTAGGGCCTTCTCACCGTTTCCTATAGGGCACGTAGCGTGAACGATGTTGCCTTCTTTTAGAAAGACATCAACAATTTCCTTTCCACGAGAAAGGCGAAGGAGCCCCGATTTTCTTCCACCTGTCGCCAGCAAGAGGATGTCGTTCAGACTAATTTCCGACAGAGCCCCTCGCATGATGCTTTCGTTCGCTTCGGGTTGCCCCATTTATCTTTCCTCCGAGCTGCGCTTTGTTTGTGGATGGGCTGTCTGTGCCTGTTTTGTGGAGTCCGCAGATTCGTCCTGGTCGTTGAGCATAAGCTTGAGGGCCTTGATCATGGCCAGGCTCTTGCTGATAGAGAGCATCTGCTCCATGGTGGCTTTAATTTGTTCCTGTAGGTCATCCACCTCACTTGCGGAAACTTCCCCCAGGTGACCCTGTAATTCGTCGTATAGACGCGTGATGGTACTGATCTGTCCCAACGACTCGGTCTTCTGATAGGTTTCCTCGAAGAGTCGGGAAACGTCGTCCGTGAGTTTCTGAAGATCGTTTTTCATATTCTTGGATGTCATCAATTTTGGTCGGCCACGTTCGGTTCCTTTGCCAAAAGGTCGCTTGACGCACGCGAGTCGGATGCCTCCCGGACCCGTCTTGGAGTCGGTTTCATGGCTTTGCGGGTTTTTGTGGGCGGCAGTGTTTTTGTGATTAACGGCGTTGTGGTGCCCTCAGGTGAACGGGGAACGATCTCGTTTACGCCGATCCGGCTGGTAGATTCTGTGATCTCGGAGCCCGAAAAAAAGTAGCCTAATACGAAATACCCCACACCCAATACCAGTGCAACAACAGCAGCCTTTTTCATGAGACTTGTGATGTAATTGCGATCATAATGGGAATAAATATCGACTTTACCATAATCCTGAATCAGAGTTTTTAGCCTGGTATCAAAATCCAGGTCGCCCTTTTTGTGAATTTTCTGATGGTTGTAGCCGGATTCGTCCGTTGATGAGGATTCAGCTGACTCGGTAAAGGATTGGACCTCTGACTCGGTCGTGATCGAGGTGGTGTTTTCGTTGTCCACACTACAGTTCGGGTCAGTGAACAACTCTCCATAATCCTTGATAATCTGATTCAACAGCCCTTGGTCGAAATCGGCGTCTTCCTTGACCGTCTTATCCGTGCCGTCGCCCGCCGGAATAGTCTCGTCGGGTTGATCTATCTCAGTAGGAAAAGTAAAAGGGGGAGGTTGTTCGATATCTTCATCTCTCTCAGGAAACTCCGCCTCAGGCGAACTCTCTGCCCGAGCTAAAGCGTTTTCCGGGAGGCTGGCTTCAGGAGCGGTAGTTTCGTCGAGATTCATGGTTGGCAGGTCGTCCGGAGGGAGGTTTTCATCCGCAGGCAGACTCTGATCTATAGTCTCAATAGCTTCAGGTTGTTCCAACAGGCTGGTTCGCGACGGCGTCAGGGTAGGTTCATCCGTTGTCGGGTCTGGCTCCTCTTTTAAAGCTTTAGCCGGAACTGGGAATAAAATTAAGTTACTGGGTAGTCTGTCCTCCAGATCGTGCGATAATTTTTTAAGACTATGCTTTTCAACGCTTGCACTGGTCTCCAGAGCGAGACCGTCGGCAGCCTCCTTTGCCTGCGTCAGCCGCTTCTTCATGCCGTTAAGGTTGCCTAATGTTGCTTGCAGGGTAGAAAGCCGTTGTAGGATTTGTTTTGCTTTGTTATCGGCCTCAGTGATTTTATCAAGGGTGATGTCCTGCACGTGGTCGCGAAGGCTTTGGAATGTATCCATCGCCGCGTGGAAGGAGGTGAAGTTGGATAAATTCACAGAAGTGGCGGCTGTGCCCGAACCGTGCTCTTTTTTTTGTGGCGATGGCATAATGCCTTAAACCTCGGAAAAAAGTGCTAGAAGGTGGCTTTCTAACGACGTCGTTAAGCCGAAATTGGCTCTACGTGTGAATATGCAAAAACTCTGCCACCGAGGGAAGCAGAGAATTGTTCTGATGTTCCAATAAGATAGGGATGATAAGGGGAGAGAAAACAACAGATTTCCTACAATAATGTCCGGCTTGTGCAAAACTGTCCTTCAGATTACGAAACCAGGCTTCAGAAGAATAAACGATGAAGATCAACGTGGAGCTAGAGTGAGACGTTGGCGTCGAGGGTCTATGGAGGTATGAAAACGGCTGAGAAAATTAAGCCCTAAGAGACCGGCTATGCGGGGACTCAAAGAAAAATCCTGCACGGTCGCCCTTAAACCGTGAATCTCGGACTTGCCTACCTTAAGGGAACCAAGTCGAGCGAGTGGGACTTTGATGATACCGTTGGCGGTAGCTACGGAGACCTTTGAAAGTGGTTTCAATCTAAGCTTTTTCGCTATACGAGGAGTGACCATTGTAAAACTGGATCCAGTATCCATGATCATGAAGGTTTTTAAGGACCGATTCAGTACCACCGGGACAATCACAATCGAGCCGTTCATCTCAATTGGTACGGTAAAGGCTCTATCCAGATGAGGGACCGAGACGGTTGATGGTTCCTCTGGAGGAATGACTAAAGTGGGGACCGGAACGGTTTCCTCAAAGAGTTTTTCCAGTACTTTTGTCCCCTCAACGTCAGATGATTCGACCCAACCCAGGACACCCGATTGAGTCTTAACCATATACCAGGACATGCCTGTTCCGGGGATATTCGCAAGGGGTGTTAACTTTTCTCCGTGCTTGAGCTTGGCGAGGATATTGGACGACCTGCTCTGGCTGGCATATAGGGGAGCCTCATTTGCCGTGACAGAGAGTGTAGAGGAGGCTTCCAATGGAGCAAGGACAGACAAGGCGAGCCACAGAGCCAAGAGGAAGGCTAGCAGTGCCTTGGATTGAAGCTTGGTGACAACCCGGACGGATGTCAAGCTGCCACTCCCATACCGTATTTTTCCAGCTTGCGATACAAGGTGCGGACTGAGACTCCTAAGGCCCGGGCAGCTTTCAACTTGTTTCCCTGCGTTTGCCTGAGTGTCTCTTCAATGACCGTCTTCTCGGCATCCTCAATATTCTGTATGGCCTTGGGGCCGATCTCGTCCCGGTGACCTGTGGCGTACTTCTGGAGATTCATGGGCAGATCACTCAGGGTGAGATAATCTCCATCGGAAACCATGACGGCGCTTTCAATGACGCTCTTGAGTTCACGGATATTACCCGGCCAAGAATAGTCTAAGAAGAGAGCCTTTACGGCGCTGCTTATTTTTTTTAGGGCCTTTTGGGTTTGGTGTGAGGTCTGGTAAACAAAATTTGCTACCAGCAAAATGATATCTTCCCTACGTTCTCTGAGGGGAGGTAAAATGATTCTCGCGCTATTCAAACGATAGTAAAGGTCTTTCCTGAACCCGTTATCCATGATGGCAAGGTCGAGATCCTTATTCGTCGCGGCGACAATGCGTAGGTCAGCGGTTTTTGGGGAGGATTCTCCTACTTTGTAAAACTCCCGGCTCTCGAGAAAGCGTAAGAGCTTGAGCTGAATGTTGAGCGGTAGCTCCCCGATCTCATCTAGGAACAACGTGCCTCCCTCTGCGCTCTCAATCAACCCTTGTTTATTCCTTTCTGCACCCGTGAAAGCGCCTTTGACATAGCCGAACAACTCACTTTCCACCAATGTTTCAGGAATGGCGGTCATATTGCAGGCCACAAAAGGTTTGTCCTTTCTCCGGCTTTCATTGTGAATATGATGGGCTATAACCTCTTTGCCCGTGCCTGTTTCCCCGGTGATTAGGACAGTAATGTCGTGCTGGGCATAGCGGCTTGCTAACGTGAGGACGTTTCGGAACTCCGGGCTCTCTCCCACGATCGAATGCATCTCCCGAGTCCCTTGGGGCTCCGAATCGATAGCGGTAGACGGTTGATCAAAGAGTCGGTAGAGGCTCTGGGGAAGCTGCGGATGAAAACAAATCAACGTGAGATCTGAAGCAGCGGCCCTTACTCGCTGCATGAGTTTTTCCCATCCGTTCCCCTGGCAGAGGGTAACATCTATAAAGATAAATTTGATCCGCTCGGAAGGCAAGGCACGGTACACGCGTTCTGCCTCCTCCCAGGTATGGTTCAAATGGATGTGGAAGCCGTGCTCTTCCAAAAGCTTCTCCACCGGGGCGGACAAGGCGCCGAGAGAGCAAACCATGAGGGCGTCAAGTTTATTCATGATCTCCGGACTCTGAGGGGGAAGTTGATTCGGCGATAACAAGGTTCTTCAGAGCATCTTTGACCAGATCGAGGTCCAGATGCGGGGTAACCCCTTCATAATTGCACGAAGCAATGGCATGTTCCACGATGAACTTCGGGTGAAAGGCCGCAAGGGGTACCTTATTCTGGTAGTAAAAACGATGCAGCAGGTGCGATAGCATATCTTCCGAAATTTCCAGATGATGAAATTCACAGATCCTACGGAAGATCGCCTTGTAATCCTCTTCGCTCGGGGGATCCATCCGTAGCTTGTAGTGAATGCGGCGAAGAAATGCCGTGTCCATAAGGTCCCCAGGAGAAATGTTGGTCGAGAAAATAACAAGCTCGTCAAAAGGAATGTCAAACTTCTTTCCCGTGTGGAGGGTCAGATAATCCAGCTTCCGTTCAAGTGGGATGATCCATCGATTGAGAAGGTCATGGGGTCGGACCAGTTGGCGGCCAAAGTCGTCTATAACGTACACGCCACCGGTGGCCTTTACTTGGAGGGGAGCTTCATAAGACTTGGTGAGGGCGTCGAACTCGAGATCAAGCATATCCAAAGTCAATTCACCTCCGGAAATGATGACCGGCCTCGAGCACCGCACCCAACGTGGATCAAAACTCGTTTTAGGGAGATAAATCGGATTTTGATCACCCCCCCGTGGATCGGGTTGAGAAGAGATCACCTTGTGAACGGAAGGATCGAAGACCTTAATGATTTGCCCGTCTACTTCAATGGCGTGTGGAATATAGATAGTCTGGTTGAAGGTGTCTCCAATGGCCTCCGCAACAGATGTTTTTCCGTTGCCGCTAAAACCGTAGAGCAGGATAGCCTTCCCCGAATTGATGGCTGGTCCAAGCTGGCGGAGCGTCTCTTCAGGCAAAATCAGGTGAGATAGGCTCTTTGAAATGACCTTCGCATTGATCCTTTCATTTGTGATGGTCTGTTTCTGTACCTGGGCGTGATAATCGGACAGGGGCACGGGCACCGGACCCGTGTATTGGCACCACCCATAAGCCTCTATGGCCCGCTCTCTACCCATTCCCGTCAGGGCATGTCTCAGGGCCGTGTAATTGGCATTTGCTGCACCCTGTACCTCAATGAGGTGTTCCTTCTTTGCAATGTTAACTAACTCTTCCGTGATCCCGCGTGATAGCTTGATATGATTCGAGAATTCGGAAATGGTCTCAAGACCGGAAACGTAAATCAGTTTGAGAATAGAGTTGACTAGAAAGTGGCTATTCAGTCGCGTGTCGTCGATGGTTTCCGGCCGACGCGGTGGGTCCGAAAGAACCTCTTCGAGCTTTTCCTGAGTGATAAAACCCAAATTGATGAGGGTGTCACCTAACAGCCCTCCCGAAACCCGCTGGTATTCCAGGGCCGCTACAAGCTCCTCTTTACTGAGAAGCTTATTTTTCAGTAGTAGGTCACCCAACGCCATAAGTTGCAAGAGGTTCTTAAAAATTATGGTTGTTTTCGCAGACCAAAAGCCGTATAATAAGGCCGTTATAGTCCGCCACAACCTAGCAAATTATAGGACGATAGTTCCGCCTGTCAAGACTTTTTACAATTGCGTATGAGCGTCAGCCTATTATCGGGGGTGCCGAAGTGAACATTTGCGCCAGATTATCAAGAGCATTGGCGATTTGTCTTGCCCTTTCGCAATTCGGTTGTAGCGTGATTGGGGAAGGCGGTAAGAAGACTCCATCCCTCGGGCTGATCATAACCCCTCCATCTTATTATACTACACGGAAGGCCAGAGCGTTAGGGGTAAAATATAAACAAAATCTTGAGCAGCTAGTGCAGCGGTTGGTTCAGCATCCTGTTACCCAGAGGCTGCAGTTCGCCAATAATATCTCCTCTGTGGGAGGAATCGGTTTCTTTACTCATTCGGCAAGTAAGTCCCCCGATGACAGATACCTTGAGGTTATTCTTGGGGTGCCCGATGTTCTACAGCGAAAGACGGACTTCAGCTCGAAGGTTGATCAGCTGATTTCGGAATACGGTACCGAGCTTTTAACCATCCTTGTGAGTGATGAGGAGATTTCTACGGATGGGAACGTGGCGGGATATGGTTTAAATCTTTCTTGGAGAACTAGCTCGGAAGTACAATCCGGATCCCGTATCAGATTGGAACGGGCGGTTGTCTACATATCCAAGAAAGCGGCGGATCGTTTTCTTGCTCAGGGAGGTTCCGAGCGGCTTCTTGGATCTGCCGTCATTTTCGCAACGCAGGGGAACGGCACAGCCAGGCAATTCGCGTATCACCCCCCATCCCGTGA
Organism: Binatia bacterium; assembly: GCA_046757725.1. Classification (GTDB taxonomy): domain Bacteria; phylum Desulfobacterota; class Binatia; order UBA9968; family UBA9968; genus JBHHYU01. The sequence goes on along the minus strand of JBHHYU010000040.1, from coordinate 437 downwards.
GCGCTCCCGTTTGGTGAAGAAAAAAACCGAGGCGGCACGGCCTAAAGCCCGAAAGGTTCAGCTTGAACCAGAGATAAAAGAACAAGATCTTCCTGCCAAAGGAAGAGAAAAAGCTCCTCCAGCGCGTTCAGCGCCGGGATCAACCCCGAATGTCATGGCTTTGAAGCAAAAGCAAGCTCAGGAGAAGGTGGGAGAGCAACTGGCGCTAACGGAGAAGGCAGCGGAGAGAGAGGTCAAGCCGGAAGTGAAGGAGGTGGTACCTGAGAGCAGCCCTGTAACGTCGGAGGCGGAGATCAAAGAGCCGGCTGTAGCGGCACCGTCTGCGGTGGAGGTGCCTAAGGGACCGGAGGCTGCTCAGGAGAAGGTGGGAGAGCAACTGGCACTAACGGAGAAGGCAGCGGAGAGAGAGGTCAAGCCGGAAGTGAAGGAGGTGGTAC
>JBHHYU010000039.1:0-24362 GCA_046757725.1 Binatia bacterium | reverse complement strand
TCCCGTCCTGTTTCGCTTTAACTATGTTCAATATACACAAAACCAAGATACAAGGCACAGGGACGTGGAGGTTTAAGGCAGGCCCAGGCCGTTGGAGAGCTCACCCGAAGGGGACGGGAGGGTAGCCGTCGAGGTACAGACTTATTGACTCAGGCCGGAAGGTTTTCTCCTGAGGGACCACTTTCTTTAACGGAGAGCCAATACAGGTTGACTTTCATTTTGGAGTCGATAATATGCCATGCGTGCCGAGGAAGTTCCAATGAGCCCGAGTAAGCACAGGTTGCCAACGGTTCGTGTTTTCCATCTAGCCTGCGCCCTCTTGCTCTTTCTCTCCATCGTCTATTCTACTCCCCACCACGTCCACCACATGTTTAGCGGTCACCAGGGGAATCCCTGTCTGGCCTTATCTATTACTAAAGATCGGCATATAACGCCGATGCCTTTAGCAACTCTGTTCGTGAACCCGATGACAACCCGGCTGCCTGCCGTTTCGGTTGAAGCTGCGGTTCCCCCTCGGGTCATCTTTCCATACTCAACCAGAGCTCCTCCTCTAGCCTAAATCTCGATTTAACAGGGCTATACAAGCCGGTAGAGCACCGAAGTTCCCCACACCAGGGTTTACCTGTTTCGTAGGGTCATAATTTTGATGCGGTGCTGGAGTTCATGACGGCGTTCTCATGAACGCTTTGTTAGCAGGAGGAGGAGATGAAAAAAACTTTAGTATTTACATTCGTCCAGCCTTTGGCTTTTTTCTTGCTGGTCGGATTAACGCACGCCCATGGCGTCATAGGGAAGAGATTCTTCCCTTCCACGATTGTCTTGGAAGATCCCTTTATCAGTGACGAGATGGATCTCCTTAAATTCGAGAGGGGAAGCATTAGCAAGGAAGGACGGGAGACCAGTCTTGGATTTGAGTTTGCAAAGCGTCTCACCCGGGACCTTACGTTAGGGGTCGAATGGGAATACCTTTTTGCCGATCAAAACGGAGACGAAGAGTCCCAAACATCCGGTGCAGGTAATCCGGAGTTTTCTCTCAAATATGCGCTATTCCGAAGCATCACGCATGAGTTTATCCTAAGCTCCGGTTTTGCGGTAGAGCCGGGAGGCGTCGGTCCCATAAGAGTTGCCGAGAGGGTAACCACCCTCACCCCGAGTTTGTTCTTTGGCAAGGGCCTTGGCGATCTACCCGAATCCGTAAAATATTTGAAACCTATTGCCATCACCGGTTCCCTGGGAATCAATGTCCCAGCGAATGGCAAAACCGTTACGACCAGCATGGTAAATGGAGAACTCGAACGGGAGGTTGAGCGGCATGTGACGACCATCTCATACGGTCTAGCGATGATGTACAGCATTCCTTATCTGCAATCCTTTATTAGGGATGTCGGTTTAAACGCGCCCTTCAACCGTCTGTTTCCCCTTGTCGAATTTAACTTCGAGACGAACGCGGACCGATCCAACCAAGGACACACAAATGCCTTTTTAAACCCAGGGCTTCTCTGGGCCGGCAAGTATGTCGAACTTGAGCTGGAAGCTCAAGTTCCGCTAAACGGCAACTCAGGAAAAAACGTTGGGGTCCTGGCATTAATTCACCTGTTCCTTGATAACCTTGCTCCCGATATCTTCACCTGGACCCCGTGGGGGACTTTAGGAGGTTCACGTAGATGAGATCACTCACTGTAGGTGCACTAAGCGAAGTTGCGGTCTGGTTACTCGCGATGGTTTTGTTTTCTTCCCAGGCGCTTGCCCACGCCTTTCCCATCCGTTCGGAACCGAGAGTAGGGTGGACGATCCCTCATTCGCCTCCTAGGGTGAAGATCTGGTTCGACGGGGAGCTGAAACCAGCCGTCAGCACCATTGCCGTGTACAACTCAGCGAAAAAAAAGGTGGACAAAGGAGATGGCGGAGTTGACCCGGCGGATCCAACCTTGCTGGAAGTGGCTCTCCCCAAACTCCCCCCGGGAACCTATCGTGTTTACTGGAATGTGGTAGCGAAAGATTCTGAGCGCACGGAAGGTGATTTCCCCTTCACCATCAGCGGGCAACCGCCGCCATGAAGAAACTCTCAGGCCAACCTAAGGCGGAGGTGCACATGTTGCTGGATGACGCCAATATGCTTCTCAAGGGGACGCGTCACAATCACGCAAAGCCACAGGGCAAGTTGGACCACGCAGGGGCCATCGCTAAGGCAGAGTCGGCCCGTGGGTACGCCGAGGCGGCGCTCGTTCTCGCAAATCAATATTGAGACGTCTGGGCGCTCACGAACGCTCAGTCTAATCACTTTGGCTTGAACTGGTGAAGTGACCGGCGAATGGTTGCTGTGAGATGAAGCTGGATGTTGGTCACTCCTTCCGTAGCATCTCTATCGACCTTGGCCATGGGGAGTCGAGAACCACAGTGGCAGGGGTCGAGGAAAAATAAAGGAACAAATCAGAAAGGGGATAGGTAAAATGGGTGACTTGAGACAGGAGTTCAACGTCCTTATGAAAGTGATGCAGGTCGTTGCTTCATTGACTTGTGTGGCCTGGGTCATGGTCCTCGGCGTGGGTCCCTCCCAGACCGCAGAGGTTCATAAGCATAAAATGCCGATGAAACCGGAGATGAAGATGGACATGGCAACCGAGGAAGTCTTTGAGGGTGTGGGGAAAGTAGTCCTTGCAGATACCCGGAAAGGACAGATCGTTGTCGATCACGAGGAGATTCCAGGCTTCATGGCAGCGATGATCATGGGCTATCCAGTAAAGACGTCCGCGCTCCTTCAGGAGCTTGAGCCGGGGGACCGGATTCGTTTCACTATCGATGCGGAAAAGAAGGTCATTGTGGATATAAGGCGGGCCCAGACCAACCCGATGCCAACGATGCAAGGTGAAAAAACACATAATCACACGAAACACCACGGCAAAATGCCGCCCAGATCGACCCTTAAACCAGCTGAGGGAGCCAGTGTTCGGATCCTTTCGCCCAAGCAAGGGGCGGCATTCCATAGCGACCAGGTCTCCCTGCGATACACGCTTATCAAGGGGAAGAGAGGCAACCATGTTCATGCCTATCTAGATGGGCAACTCAGTGGGATGTTCAAACCAGACGAGGGAGCTGTGACCGGTGAGGGAATCCTAACGGGAATTTCGCCAGGTCCTCATACGCTGGAGGTTAGAATCGTGACCAAAGACCACAATACCGAGCTGGATGCTACCGATACGGTTCATTTTATGGTTAAGTAATTAGGTGGGCCATCAAACTTTCCGCAAGGCTTATTTTTTCAGTATCGCTTCCATATTTCTCTTCAGTCTACCTGTGGCCTATGTGCTGACAGCCCAACCTCGTCCCTCAGGGGTAAAGCCTGAAGAGGTCCTCAAGCGCTACCTCAGGTCTGTCTACAGTCGGGATTACCAAACGGCCTATCAGTGGATTTCGGCGGAGGATCGCAAAAATAAGAGCGAGGCGGACTATCTGCGAGAGAATCCGTCTTTTTCGGGTGTGGCCCTTAAACTGACGAGCACATTAGCCCGGATGATCGAGTTTCATGATCTACGAACTGAAATCCGAGGGAGCATGGCAACGGTCCATTTCACGGCTAAACTACCGGACGCCAATGCCTCGAAGCTTCAGAGGCTTCTGCTGGATTTTGATTCCGATCGTTTGGCTCACCTCACCAAAGGAAAAATAAAACAAATAGAAGAGAAACTAGAGGCGATGAAACAACACGGCACGCTCCCTACCATCGAAGGCAAAGAGAGCATGGATCTGAAAAGGGAGCAGGGCCAATGGAGGATTCTTACTCATTGGGCGGGAGCTATCCGTGTCCGCTTTAGGGGCGAGGTTAAAGAGAATCTCCCTTGGGCATTCAGACCGCGTCAAGAAGTGGTCCTCGCAAAACCTGGGGAGACACTGCAGGCCGTCTATCGGGCAAAGAACCTGGCCGACAAGCCGGTGACTGCCAAGGCGATACATATCGACGAGCCGAAAGAGCTTGCTGGAAAATACCTTCAGATCATCCAGTGTTTTTGCTTCATTCAACAGACACTGGAGCCGGGTGAAGAAATAGAGTTGCCGCTTATTTTTCGTATCAATTGGGATGTGCCAAGCGATGTTAAGGAGTTTCGTGTTACCTATGAATTTTATCCCATCGATAAATTTCCTGCGAAGTGACGGAAAACGGCCCAAGAGCCAGTCTCTGCGGGGGTTGGCCATGCTGGCCCTGTTCGGGATTACCTTCGGTATACCCTGCGCCCGGCAAGCCTTCGGAGGAATCCTGGAGATCCGTGTGAAAGACCACCGCGAAGCAATCGGCGATTTTTCCAACCTGGAACTACTGATCGATACCGTTCGCCTTAAGCCAACTAGCGGGCTAAAGTTTTGGAAGGTAGGCTGGAAGGAGTTGAAACCGTCCCAAAAAGGAGTTGATCTTACAAAATATACCGGTAACAATTCCGCGATGATCTTCAGGGGAGAGGTGTCGCCGGGTTTATTTGAGGGTATAGATATAAAACTCAAGGGGATAGAAGGAACCCTCAAAAAGACCGGGAAAAAAGCGCCTGTCAAAAACCTCGTAGGACCTGTTCAGTTAGCTTTCTCGATCCGTGCAAGAGAGAAAACCCTCCTTGTCCTCGACTTCGTCGTGCTGGACATAAGCGATCATCCGCAGCGGGGTTATGAACTTTACATCAAGGGATACGAAATCTACACTAACGGAACTTTGGTGGATAAAGTACCGCCAGCGTAATAATGAATCATTTAAATACTCGTCATCTCCTCTCGGGTTTCCTAGTCCTTGTGCTCGCCGTAGTGTTGGGTGCAACCTTTTGGACGAGGTTAGAGACGCGGCCAAGACAAGGAGTCGTGGACAATAGACCACTTGAGGGGCTCAAGAGGTTTGGCACGGTCCCGGACTTTAGCCTCACCGACCAGCGGGGACAAACCTTCAAGCTTTCGGACCTCCGGGGAAAGGTGTGGATCACCGATTTCATTTATACGACTTGCAAAGATACCTGTCCCATGCAAAGTGCGGAGATGGCCAAGCTGCAGACGGTTCTGGCAGGAAAAAAACATGCAAAGCTGATCTCGGTCTCGGTTGATCCGCAGCGCGACACCCCTCAAGTTCTATCTCGCTATGCGGACCGCTTTGACGCGGACCCTGACCGTTGGCTCTTTCTGACCGGTGAGAAGAAAAACATTTACCGGCTTGTGCAAAGAGGGTTTCGGCTCAGTGCCGTGCCGGCTAAACATAACAATAGTGTTGTTTTACATAGCTCCCGATTTGTCCTGGTGGATCCGCGAGCACAGATCCGAGGCTACTATGACAGTAATGACCATAAAGCTCTTCGACGTCTTCGACGTGACTTAAAAACGCTGCTGCGAGAGGAAGGAAAATAGCTGTTTCTCAAACTGATGGAATCGTCCTATGCTCAGCAGGTAGAGATTGCTGTAAAAATGCATCACAGTCCGAGAATCTAATTGGGGGTCCGCATGAAAGCGTGCCGATGGTTTCAGGGAGCGGAAGGAACCAGAAATAGGAGTGAAAACTCCGAGCATCGTTTCCGCCACGTAACAAAGCCGGTTCTCTTTGTTTCGCTCGTTCTGACGATCCTGGTCTTCAGTTTTTCCCCAACTAGTTCGTGGGGTGCAAATAGCCCATTGAGGAACCGGCTGAGTCACTCACCGAGTCCTTACTTGCGGGAAGCGGCAGCCTCGCCAGTCCATTGGCAACCCTGGGGAAAGCAGGCCTTTACGCTGGCAAAGAAGTTAGACCGTCCGATTCTTATGGATATCGGAGCTATCTGGTGCCATTGGTGTCACGTCATGGACGAGCAAACTTACGGTCGGCCCGAAGTCGCAAAACTCATTAACGAGAATTATGTCCCTATCAAGGTTGACCGTGATGCCAGGCCGGACATTGATAAGCGTTTTCAACTTATTGTTTCTGCCCTTGTGGGCCATGGAGGCTGGCCATTGACGGTCTTTCTAACTCCGGGTGGCCACGTCTTCTTTGGTGGGGGGACTTTTCTGCCGCAAGACAAACCCGGGCGTCCGGGGTTTAAGACGTTGCTTCCTCGCATCGCGAAAGTTTATCAGAAAGAAAAAAGCAAGATTACCTCCAATGCCAGAAAGACGTATAAAGCCATTGAATCTGAGATCGCCGGCTCTATCCAAAACGATTCGCTTTCTCAGAAGCTGGTGAAGTTTCTCAAGGAAGACATACTGAGACGCATGGATCCCTTGCACGGAGGCCTAACGGGGAGCCAGGCACAGTTCCCTCGTGCACCGGCATTGAATCTGGCAATGGAACTTGACTTCCAAAGTGGTACAAGAGGGCTGCGTGAATTTATTGAGACGAGTTTGGACGCAATGGCACGGGGTGGCATACGAGACCAACTGGGGGGAGGATTTCATCGTTATTCTACGGATCCGCTCTGGATCGTCCCTCATTTCGAACAGATGGATTACGTGCAAGGCCAACTCCTGAGGACGTACGCCATGGCCTACCAACTGACCAGGAAACCTCTCTATCGTGCTGTGGTGAAAGGACTTGTCGCCTATGTCAATAGAACTCTTCTGGACCAAAAGACCGGGGGGTTCTATGCGCATCAGGATGCCGACATGGGGCCAGGAGACGACGGTGGGTATTTTACCTGGACGGCGAAAGAGGTAAAAAAAGCGCTCTCTCCCGAGGAAGCGAAGGTACTGCTTCGGTATTTTGATATCGGTGTTAAGGGGGAGATGCGGGAAAATCCAAGCAGAAATGTTCTTTGGGTGGCAAGATTGCCAGAGGAGATCGCCAAAGAGCTGGGCATTTCAGAAAAGAGAGTAAAGGCCCTCATACAAACTGGCAAAAGACATCTCTTACAAGCCCGAAGTAAGAGAAAAACCCCGTCAGTGGACCAGACGAAATATGCGGGAAGGAACGGCCTGATGATCACGGGCTATTTGGAGGCATACAAGGTCCTGGGAGACAAAGCGCTAAAGCAAACGGCTCTGAAGAGTCTCGAATTTGTCTGGAGAAAACTCCATCGCCCGAACAGAGATATGCTCCACGCCTTAATGAGAGGAAAGGCCCGTCCTCCGTATCTTTTAGAGGATCAGGTATTTATAGCCCAAGCTCTTCTGGACGCATTTGAAGTCACGGGTAAGGCTCTCTACGTGGAAAGAGCACGGGAATTGATGGACCTCGCGATCCAGCGTCTGTGGGATAAGCAGAGAGGCGGCTTCTACAATAAGATGTCTCTCAAGCAAGAACTCTCCGCCCTCGGCCTTCCTTTGAAAATATACGAAGATAGAGAGGAACCTGGTCCAAATGGAGTCGCCATCTTGGCCCTCAACCGTCTTTATGATTTGACCCACATGAAGATTTATAGGAAAAAAGCTAAAGCCGCCCTCGAAAGTTTTGCTGGGACGGTTCCCAACTATGGGCTGTTTGCCGCCACTTATGGGCAGGCCCTCTCCCGTCACCTGAACCATCCCGCGCAAGTGGTTATTATCGGGCCCATGGGAAGCTCGAAGACCCATAAACTCTGGGACAGTGCCTTGCGGACATTTCGTCCGGGAAAGTTTGTTTCGGTGTATGATCCGGAAAAGATAGATGTAAACAGGCTGCCACCTGCGGTTCAGGCAGCGGCCAAGATAAGTATGAAAGATAAAATACCCAGGGCTTATGTCTGTGTAGGGTCCACGTGTGCGTTGCCAACCAGTAGTCCGGCAGAGGAGGTCAAATTGATCCGGACCTTTAACCGCAAAAAGAGCTAATCTTAAGAAGGAAGTGTCTGCTACGGGTGGATCGGACTAAGGAATGGAACCGTGTTGGGGGGAATCCGATGGGTAAGGCGTCTAAGGGCAAGTTAAAGCAGCGAAAGAAGAACGTGGAGAAGACTCCAACAAGGTCTGTCCCTAATTGGCCATTGCTCAGCCTGGCCTTAATCGGAACGGGCATTACCGGTTATCTCACCGCCTCCACCTGGACGGGGCAAGCCGTAGCAGGTTGTACGGTGGGAAGCGGGTGTGATGTGGTGTTAAACAGTCGATGGGCGACCCTTTTCGGGCTGCCGACCTCTCTCTGGGGTTTTCTTACCTACGCTGGTCTAGCTGGGATTGCTTTTATCAAACGCTCTGACATCCATTGGAAATTGGCCTGGGTCGTGGCGCTCTTTGGGGTTTCCTACAGTGTTTACTTGACTACGGTTTCAGTGACAGAGTTGGAGGTTACGTGTCCCTACTGCATAAGTTCCGCGACGCTCATGTTTGCCATACTGGGAACCGTCATTTACCAATGGCCTAGAAATCTACCGGGATTTTCTTGGCGCTCTTGGCTTTTACGAACGGTCCCGGTTGTGCTGGTCATCGTGGTGGCCCTTCATCTTCACTACGCGGCGTTATCGGCTGCTCCTGTGGCTCAGGAGGATCCTCAAGTTCGTTCCTTGGCGGAGCACTTAGCCAAGACAAAGGCCAAATTCTACGGCGCCTTTTGGTGCCCCCATTGCAAGCAGCAGAAAGCACTCTTCGGCGCATCCGTCGGTCGATTACCTTACATCGAATGTAGTCCTCAAGGCCGCCGTGGTCCTGAGGCAAGGGTCTGCCGACTCCAGGGCATCCGGAGTTATCCTACCTGGATCATTAAGGGGCGTCGATACGAAGGATTGCTAAGCTTAGGACAGCTTGCGTACTACAGTGGTTTTGAGGGGGAGGTGCCGTGAAGGGGATTTCCGGAAGAAGTTGTCTTGTTTTACCGGCAGCCCTGATCCTTGGCTTTCTTCTACAATCGACGGGAGTCTCCGCAAACCCGCCCAAACGTCCTGAGTCTGTAGAGCGGAGTCTCTCCAAGAACATCGTCCCGGAATATATTCATTTGGAAGATCTTGTTGATGACATCATTGATAGGAAGAAGCCGATGATTATCGATGTACGGAGCCGTCAGGCTTACAGGGACTCCCACATCAAGGCATCTATATCCATTCCGTTGGATGAGCTCTCCGAGCACCTTGAGGAGATACCGAAGGACAGACTGGTGGTCTTCTATGGAAATCGTCCTCGGCACCTTGCCAGTTCTGCCTATCGCGTCCTCTATCAGAAAGGTTATCGCAACATGAAGGTTCTTTATGAGGGGTTTACTGACTGGATTAAACGGGGTTACCCCATCGAGGGGGACGGGCTACAAGAGGCCTGATCTGTCTTATGGGCAGCCAGGAAGCTGTGGTTCTCCTGAGTGGCGGGCTGGATTCGTCTACAGTCACTGCGATCGCGAAAAAAGAGGGTTACAAACTTCACGCCCTTAGTTTTCGGTACGGCCAGCGGCATACCCGAGAGATCGAGGCGGCAGCAAAAGTGGCGGCCTTCTTCGGAGTCAGGGATCACCGGATCATTGATTTTAACTTGGGTGCCATCGGTGGCTCGGCCCTGACCGGCCAGATAAAAGTTCCTAAAGGGCGGAGTCCAGGCGAAATCTTATGCGGCATACCTGTGACCTACGTCCCTGCGCGAAACACCATCTTCCTTTCTTTTGCTTTAGCACTGGCAGAAAAGATCGAAACCGAAAATATTTTCTTCGGTGCGAACCAGCGCGACTACAGCGGTTACCCGGACTGTCGTGAGGAGTACGTCCATGCTTTCGAACGGTTGGCCAAACTCGCCACCAAGGCGGGCGTGGAAGGAAAAGCAAGGCTCAAAATCCACACGCCTCTGATTCAGATGACCAAGGCCGAAATTATAAAAACTGGTTTGGCTTTGGGGGTGGATTATTCCCTTACCTGGAGCTGTTACGATCCCGCGCCGGGTGGGCTAGCCTGCAGTCGCTGTGATAGTTGCCTACTCAGATTGAGGGGTTTTAAGGAAGCCGGCTGCAAAGATCCCCTCCATTACGTGAGCTGAGTAGACTAAAAGATTATTCGATGTTATTCCTGATGGGCGGGATGGACTTCACGTAGTCCGCAATAGCCAGGGCGTCTTCGCGTTTCATATGCCTGAAGCCTAGTGGCGCCCCATTGATGACTTCCTCCATGAGACCTTGAACGTCATCTCCATCCGGTTTGATTCCTGTCAAAAGCAATTCCGCGATTTCTTCTCGGTTCCACTCCCCAATGCCGGTCTCCATATCGGGAGTTATGTTGGGTACCTCCTCTCCCAAAGGGCCCATTTCAGCGCTAGCGCCGGCAAGGTAGAGGTCTCTATTTGGGACCCCAAGGAAGTTCCGCGGGGTATGACAGTCACCACACAGGGATACATGTTCAACCAGGTAGCGTCCTCTGTCGATGCCGGTTTTAGGGGCTTTAGCGATTGGAGCGGAGAAACGGCCGAAAAGCTTGAGCCATAGGGGTACAGACAGCGACCGAAAAAAGGGGATCCAGACTTTGGCCCTTCGATTCTTGTTGCGCGCAGGTTTAAGTGTCTTTAGGTAAGCAATGAGGGCTTTGAGGTCCGCCTCAGCCATGCCGGAATAGGCTTCGTAAGGCATGACCGGTAACAGCCTCTCTCCATCGGGTCGGAGACCCTTCACCATAGAGTCATGGATCTCTCTGTCAGACCAGCCCCCGATGCCGGTCGCTCGATCCGGAGTAATATTGGTCGAATAAATCGTGCCCAAGGGCACGGGAAAGGCGCGACCACCTGAGTTTGGGGTGCCCTTCGGAATCGTATGACAGGCACAGCCCCCGGCAACGGCGAATAAATATCGACCTCTTCTCACAAGGCCGTCCCCCGTCTCTTGGGACTGACCTATTACAGGAGTGAGAAGTCCCGTAACCAGCCACAAACTCAACAATAGCTTTTGGATGACTCCCAACCCCACCGGATCACTTAACGCACTTGTGTGTCTCGAACCTTTGCATCTATAGACTTGAGGGCCGCAACAAAAATCTCATTGATCGGTGCTCCCTTGCCGGCGCGATGTAAAATGTCTACCACCACTCCATTGAAGGCTTGGTGTTCAAGGGGTTTACCGGCCTCGAGGTCCTGGAGCATAGAGGGCTTGAAGTCTCCGAGATTATGGGAGAGATCTAAGGTCTCGGCGACAATCGAGGGTCCCAGATCCAACCCCTGACATTTGGCGGCTTCTCTAACCTCCTCCATGCAGTCTACAGCGAGCTTTCTCAAGGAATCGGATTCAAGTATTTCCTTCACGGTTGCCCGAGTGAGGCATGAGATAGCGCAAAAGGATGTGTTCCATACGAGTTTTCCCCACATGGCCTTCCGAATCTCTGTGCTGATCGTGCAAGAGATCTGGGCACCAGAGAGAATCTGATGCATCGCCTTCGTTCCTTTACTAACTTTTCCATCCAGCTCCCCCAGCAGGATCCGTCCCCCTGCGGTATGTTCAATGACTCCCGGAGATGAGATTCTAACACCGATATAGGCAATGCCGGCCAGGATACGATTTTCACCCCACAGCTCAGCCAACTTAGACGGGTTATCGACCCCGTTTTGTAAGGAAATAATCGTTGTCTTTTCTCCCATTAGGGGCGCCAATCTTTTCCCTACCTCATCCGTATCGTAGGCTTTGACGCAAAATAGTATCCAATCCACTGGGCCAATTTCCTCCGGACTGGAGGCAAACAGTGATCGAATCTCAAAGTTTCCCTGAGGGCTTTTTATCTTCAGGCCGTCTTGACGCATCGCCTCTAGGTGGTTTCCACGCCCAATGAAAGCTACGTCTTGTCCTGAGGCGACAAGCCTGGCACCAAAGTAGCTTCCTACGGCACCCGCTCCCATCACGGCAATGTGGCTCCCCTGAATTTCCATAGCTCGAAGACTTTAGACTTAGGCAGGCAGGTTGTCAATTATAAGATCACCGATCAGTTTTCAATTATCGACAGGAATGCAACGACCCTGGGGACGTGGCGAGGATTCCAAACACTTCGACATCCGGGCCTCCCGGCTGAGAACTGAGCGTTTGTCTCGCTATCCCCATGTGGGATTTAAGATTTGACCCGAGATGTGTTATGAAGATAAACAATTATGGAAAAGATTGAACCCCTCGCGGATCATATAAAACTGCAGCGTTTCGCGATAGGACGGCAGGTAGTATTTCAAGGGAAGTCCTATATTGTTTTGTGTCATACGACTCTCGCCTCAGGTGAGCCCGCTTTAGTGCTTCAGGGAAAAGTAGAACAATTCGAGATCGGGGCCGCCCAATTTCTATCCGGTGTGGAAGGAGAGATCTGAGAGTTATCGGAAGTCTTTCCAGGATCGCTAGAACGATTCGGAAACGCACTGGATTTCCGCAACAAGGTGCAATGGACCCTTATGGAGCTGAGCCCTGGCAGCGGTCACCTGGAAGAGGAAATAGAGAAGGATCGGTAAGGAGGAGCTAAAGAATGGAAAAGGTACATCTTACGTTGGCCTGTTGGGACTATGACCGCACCCGGGGCCTTCAGGACGGAAGGGTTGAAGTGGAAGGGGTCGAGCTGACCTATTTGCCTCTTAGAGTTGAGGAGAGTTTTTGGCGCATGCTTCGGTATCAAGAGTTCGATGCCTCCGAGCTTTCCATGAGTTCCTATCTCATGGCCCGGGACAAGGGGTGGCCTCGCCTTATAGCCATACCTGTCTTTCCTTCACGAACGTTTCGTCACTCGTGCATCTACATCAATACCGGGGCCGGCATTAAGGAGCCTAAAGACCTGGTCGGGAAACGGGTCGGTATTCCTGAATACCAGATAACAATGGCGGTCTGGGCGCGGGGGGTTTTGCAGCACGAATATGGGGTCAAGCCGGGAGAAATGCATTGGTTTACTGGTGGGGAGGAACACCCTGGGCGCGCGGATAAGATCAAGCACGATCTACCGGCAGATATCGACATCCGCCCTATCGGTTCGGATCAGACCCTTTCCTCAATGCTGGAGCGGGGAGACATTGATGCGATGATCTCTGCGCATTTACCTTCCCCCTTTGTGCGGCGTTCCCCGAGGGTGCAGAGACTGATCCCCAATTACCGAGAGGTGGAAAAGGAATACTACCACCGCACTAAGATATTTCCCATCATGCACACCATTGCTCTGAAACAAGAAACCTATGAGAAATATCCCTGGGTCGCTCAGAGTTTGTGTAAGGCATTTTCCGAAGCAAAGAGGCTCTGTCGGGAGTCGATGTATGAATTTTCCGCTCTCAAGTATATGATGGCCTGGTCGATAGCAGAAATGGAGGAGGAGAGGGAAATTTTTACGGGAGACCCCTGGGCATACGGTCTGGACGCCAACCGGAACGGATTAGAAACCCTTGTGCAATACGCCTATGAGCAAGGCCTGATCAAGGAACAACTGGCCTTAAAAACGCTGTTTGCTCCTAATACCTTGGAAGAGTTTAAAATATAATGCTGGCTGTCGGATTTCGAATCCTTGAAAAAGAAGTCGGATCCAGGAGTTACAGTTAAGATCGGGTAAAGATATGGCAGATGAAAAAACGTTACCCTTGGACGAGGAGAAGTGGTGGATCGACCGGGGACCAACTAAGGAACGTGAAAAAGAAACCCCGCTGAGTCGCGGAATCATTGACAAGTGGGTCTATGAAATGCTCAAGGACTATCGGCAGGAGCAGGCGCTGGGGAACATCGTTGATATCAACCAACGGATCATAAAGGAACTTCCGGTCTCGGTGGGGGAGTGGAGATATATCTCTCTGGGAGTGGGCAGATATCCTGCTAACCGACTAGCCAGGATCAAGAACAGCCTCCAACTTCCATCCGGTGCGAGGGCTTTTGTGATCGACGCAGGGTATTCGATTAGGGTTCTGGTGACGGGAGAGCCTATGGGAGAGAGGGTTGTAGATATCAATTTTACGGGGGCGCCTTCTCTAGATTACTGGGTGGGAGGCGAACTGGTCACGGAAAGACTGTTTCGCAATATGGACGATGCCCTCAGAAAGCTAAAGCGGTCTCTTTACACCTACTTAAATCCGTGACTTGATCTAGTGACAGCCACAGGTGTGCGGGGTACAACCACAGCCCCCACCGACTGGCGCTGCCTCGCCGTGATTTCCGGGTGAGCTGAAAACCGAAAGCCTTCGTTCCAAATTGAGACTTGCACACTCGGGACACACAATAGTCTCGCGGGTAGATCTCACTAACGCTTCAAAGATATGATGACAATTTTCACAGCTATATTCATATAGGGGCATATTTTACCTCTCTCAGACCATTCGGTGCGATGACTTAGTTCTATCCTGCTTGTTTTTAGATTCCTCTCTAGGATGCTTTGGAGCATTTAAAGGAATGGAGCCTGTTACCTCCAGGCCATAACCGGAAAGACCGATGAGATTCTTTGGCTTGTTAGTAATTAAGCGCATTTTTTGTACTCCAAGATCTCTCAAAATCTGTGCTCCAATTCCGTAATCTCTAAAATCTTTCCCTTTTCCTCTCTCATCCCCGACTGGGCCCATTTCTGTCCCCTCGGCTTGGAGATAGAGGAGAACCCCTTTCCCCTCGGTAGCAATGATATCCATCGAGCGCTTGATAACTGAGCCGGTGTCGGGGAACCCGGCTCCAAATTCAAATCCAAAAACGTCCCCCGGCACGTACCTTGAGTGAACTCGTACAAGGGTCTCCTCATTAGGTGCGATCTCTCCTTTTACTAGGGCGAGGTGTTCGCTATTGTCGACGTGAGTGTTGTATACCACTGCATCGAACTCCCCGCCAAGCCGGGTCGGAAGGTGCGCCGACGCGGCGCGATAGACAAGGCTATCATAACTTAGCCGATACCGAATGAGGTCTGCAATGGTAACTAGTTTCAATCCATACGCGTCAGAGAATTTCTCGAGGTCGGGAAGGCGCGCCATTGTCCCGTCATCTTTCATGACCTCGCAAATCACCCCGGCGGGCTTAAGACCTGCCAATCGAGCCAGGTCCACAGACCCTTCGGTTTGCCCGGTACGAACTAGGACGCCTCCCTTTTTAGCTCTCAACGGGAAGACATGACCTGGTGTTACCAGGTCTTGGGGCGTCGCTTTATCCGCAATCGCCGTAAGAATAGTCAGGGCCCGATCTGACGCCGAAATGCCTGTGGTAATATTTTCGGCTGCATCAATCGAGACCGTGAAAGCAGTACCAAAAGCGGAGGTGTTGTCAGCTACCATCATCGGCAGCTCCAGTTGCCTTATCCTCCCTCCGGTTAGAGGCAGGCAAATGAGGCCGCGGCCCAAACTCGCCATAAAGGTGACTGCCTCGGGGGTCACCTTTTCCGCTGCCATGCAGAGGTCACCTTCGTTTTCCCGGTTCTCGTCATCCAACAGGATGACCATCCGGCCTTGACGAATGTCCTCAATCGCTTCTTCGATGGTTGCAATGGCCATAGAAAACTACTCTACCACCCCGTCTCCTAAGATCAACAGATCACCGGCTCTTTGACGCCTTAAGCCAGGGACCTACGCTTCACTATGACGAAGGCCGGCCTTTGTCTGGGCCGGCTCGAGCATGAGGTCGTTTCATCATGGCCTTTCCTTAACGGCTAGGAAGATCACGTTTTTAAATTGATTTGGAAAGAGTCTGGGAATGCTAAGAAGAGAGTGAAAGTGAGAAAAATGTTCGTGCTACACACAACGACCAAGAATTTCACGCTTCCTGACGTTTAAAAGAGCACTGCGATAGCGGAAAGCCCCATAAAGGATGGCGGGCTGAAATCGGTGTTTGTACCCCAGTTATTTTTTCGGACTGGCGAGTGTGATCAGGTTCCATGTTTTGCTTCCAACGCGATCTGTGACAAGAATCCTTACCTCGTCTGTCAGGTGCGTCTTTTTTAAATCTTTGTTTCTGATGATCACGTAGGCTGTCTTCATCGGCGATATTATTTCCTTGACCTGGGCCCGCGAGGTAAGAATAGGAATGACCTCTCGCTTCGTATAATAGTTAAAATCGTTCATCGTGTTGGCGTAGACGTAGAGAGTTTGGTTTGATGGAACAGTCTCATTGACCTTTTGAGCAAAAGACCTGGGAGATTTGTATTGATCTACAAAGGGGAGGATCCAACCTGCCACATAAAGCATACCCAGTGTGACTGCCAAGGAAGTGGAACAGAACACTAGGTCGGGAAGCTTCCGCTGTACTGAAAACACCGAAATGATCCCTGCGGCTGCCATCAAGATGGCGAATGGGAGAGAGAGCCATACCACGTCCTTTCGTAAAACCCACGCTACAAAGGGGAGGGACAGTGCACTAACCCAGAGTATATGGAAGAAGAGGTAAACTAACCACCGGTACAAAGGGCCCTGGAATAAGTTTCCACTTATCAGATCATCAAAATAACTAGCGATAAAAAGGGCCACAGGCGGGAAAGCCGGTAGAAGGTAAAGAGCTCTCTTCGTGTCAGAGAGGCTAAAAAAGAGAAAAATGACGAAAAACCAGAGAAACAGGAATAGCGGAATGGGGTCTTTAAGGAGCGTGATTCGAGACCTATAGGCGTAGATCGCGGGTACCAGAAAAATGGTCCAAGGTAGAAAATCAGCCGGGAAGTTAATCAGATAATAGTAAAAAGGTTGCCGGTGGCCTATCCCGGAAAGGTATCTTTGAATATGTTGAATAAAAATAAAATCTTCGATCCATTTTCCGTGGGTGGCAGTGCTTACCCAGACAAACCAGGGTAAAGTGATCAGGAGAAATATCAGGATCCCTGACGGTAACCGCCATTCGGAGATCATGCGCCACTGGCGCCTCAACACTACAAAGGCAAGAAAAATTAATCCGGGCAACACAACCCCAATAAACCCTTTCGTTAACGTCGCTAGTCCCATAAGCGCATAGGCAAGAAAAAACTTTTTCGGGGTTCCTTTTTTAAACACGGCCCTGGAAAAAAGATATATCGAGAGGGTAAAAAAGAATGTGAAGGGTATATCGGTATGGGCCCAGCGCGCTTCCCAAAGAACACGGGAAGAAGTGGCCAAAATAATCGACGCCATGAAACCGATCCTGGGATTAAACAGCTCTCTGCCTAGTGTAAAGGTTGTAAGAATTAACCCTAGGCATGCGAGTGCGCTTGGCAGGCGAACGGTCCATTCATTGACCATTCCGGCAAGGTTTGAGCCGGCGAGGACAAGCCAGAAGTAAAGCATCGGTTTATCGGTATAAAGTTTCCCGTTGATGGTGGGAACCATCCACTCCCCTTTGGTAAACATAACACGGGCAATTTCTGCATACCGGGGTTCTACCGGAGCCCAAAAGTCCCGGGATCCAAGAAACGTGAAGAACAAAGCGACAGACAGCAGGCAAAGGACGTAGGGATAAGTGCCATCGGTTAAAAAAGGCCAGGTATCCGAGGTTCTCACGGTAGGTAGTTTTCCGCCTTTCTCGATCCTATCCGGAAGTTCACTCATTGCTAGTCAGGATGACACGGCCGACCTGCAGAAAGCTTCTTGTTAAGCGGACCCTCTGTTTACTTAAACGAGGAAGGTCCTTTTTGCGCAGGAACACAAACAATCGGCGGCTCGATTCTTTCCATAATTTAGAAAACTCGTCATAGGTAAAGAGTATTTGATCGTAGGCCCCAGCCGCTGGGGGACGTTTCTTGGCAACATAGAAACTTCTCATGACATGATCCTTATGTCCGGACCAGACGACCCAAATCGGCCTTTCCACCTGTAGATAAAAAGGGAGGCTTGAGAGATATGCGTGATAAATGACGATTTGATCGTCGGAGTGAATAAACTCCACTGCTTTCTTTGCAACTTTGGCGGAGGAGCAGGTCCATGAGGCAGCTTTTATTGTAGGCTGAACGAAAAGAAAAAAAAGGGCAAATGTAGAAAAAGAGGTGATCTTGTTCACCGGACGGATGGGTAGCTGATCGTGAATCATCTCATCTATAGATACCAAAAAGCGGGTGGCCCACAAACCCATCCGCAGTTTGCCCCATGGGAACGCCCCGCGAAATCTCCCGCAAGGTTAGCACTTTGAGAGGTAAGTACCCCGCCAACCACTCCTGTAAAGGGGGCCATTTATCCATTGCATGACAGCTACCTTCCTGTTATTTAGGAACTATGCGAAAAATAATGTCTGGGCTGTTTTTAACGTTTGTTCTTCTACTGTTCTCCTTTACCCAACCTGGGCTGGCGCAGTCCAGCGAGGAGCTCAAGGCTCTACGAGACGATCTTGCGACACTAAAAGAGGGACAGAAAAAAATACAAAAGGAACTTGAGGCGATACGGACATTCCTACTAAGGCAGGTCAGCCAAGCGCGTCGAAGACAGGCACCGCAACCGTTTCAGCCGGTGGTTCTGAGCCTTCGGGATAACCCCACGAAAGGTAATCCTAAGGCTAAGGTGACCATCCTTGATTTTTCTGATTACCAGTGACCCTTCTGCGCCCGTCACGTCCGTGAGACGTTGCCGCAGATCAAGAGAGATTACATTAGGACCGGGAAGGTCAGATATGTCTTCTTCGATTTCCCTTTGGAACGCATCCACAAAAACGCATTCAAGGCCCATGAGGCCGCTAATTGCGCCGGCGAACAAGAAAAATACTGGGAGATGCACGATAGGCTCTTTGCCCATCAAAAATCTCTGGGACCCGAAGCGTTACCAGGGCACGCACAAGCGATCGGTTTAAACCTGCCGACCTTCAAGCAGTGTTTGAATAGTGGGAAGCATGCGACCGAAATCCGCAAAGACATCTCCGTGGGAGCCAAAGTCGGTGTAAGAGGTACCCCTACCTTTTTACTAGGCCGCACAGAGGGAGACGGAATGAAGGTAAAGGCTCTGCAGATAATACGCGGAGCCCAGCCCTATGCCAGGTTCATGCAGACTATTGAAAGCCTGCTTAACGCTAAGAATCCATAGAAGGTCAATAAACTAGGAACTCGTATACCCCTTCCTACCTCCGGCTATTTCCCCTTTTCTGCTTTATCTTTGCCTCGTACTCTTCCTTAGCTCTAAAGCGTTTGCCCGGCATCTCGTAACCATTTTCACTTTATCCGCCGTCCTGAATTCTGTAGCTATTAGTAAAGAGGGAACTCCCATTGCTCTTTTTGACCGGGAAACCTGCATCCGGTGTCGGAACATGGCCTTCTTGCGACCGGTAGCAAAGTAAAGGGCATATTTGCCCTTTACATTTTGTATTTCAAAGCGCTGACGATTTAGTTACCGAGTAAAATCAATAAGATACAGAGAAGCTATTACTGGCCTATTTCTTGCTACAATAACAAGTTCGTAAAAACGGTATATTTTATCACCGTAAGAATAAAGTGGAGCTGATCAGTAACAACATAAGGAGGCAAAAGGAATGGAGCTTTTGAAAAGACTTTTTACGCAGGAAGAAGGCCAAGCCATTGTTGAGTACACCTTAATCCTTGCTCTGGTCGTCTTTGTCATCTGGCTTGCAGTTAGTGAGGGAGGAGTAGGAGAGAGCGCAAACAATGTGTTTACTAATGTCGGGAGCGTCCTTGATAAACCAACGCCTTAAGGTAAAAAAGCTAGCCGAACAGGAATCGGTATCCGAGGAGGGTTGATCAGTCTCAAGGCAAACACCTCTCACGCAATATTCCAGAAGGAATGGGTGATGTTTGCACTTAGTTGAGGCAGAAAACTAATTCTGCTGTTTTGCTCTATCCGACGCTACATGATAGTTTGCTCCTATGCCTAACTGGAGCCAACGTGGCTCGGGGGAGACCAGCTTAAATCCAGTCCGCGAGATCGGGCCGGATGCCGTAAATGACAGGTCTCATTTACCGCTCGCCGATTCAAATAGTACCGGCCCGACAACGGAGGTACCTCTCTCACGCCCTGGCATCCACCGCCGGCTCTATGACTGGGTTCTTCACTGGTCAGAGACCCCTTACGGGGTTCCTGCCCTTTTCACCCTTGCCTTTGCAGAATCGAGCATATTTCCCCTTCCTCCCGACCTCCTGCTCCTGGCTCTCGGCCTTGCCAGACCAAGGCGCGCTTTCTGGTATGCGACGGTCTGCTCGATCGGAAGCGTACTCGGGGGCATCGCCGGATACGCTATTGGATACTTTGTTTGGGAAGCCGTCCAGGATCTTTTTTTTGCTTACATTCCTGGCTTTACTCGTGAGGGTTTTGCGAGCGTACAAATGCTCTATAATGAATACGGGTTCCTGGCAGTCCTGATTGCGGGGTTCACGCCGATCCCATACAAGATCTTCACCATCGCTTCCGGCGTATTCGCCATGAACATACCCCTTTTCATCTTGGCGTCAGGCTTTTCTCGCACCGCGCGGTTTTTCCTGGAGGGTGGTCTGCTCTTTTGGTGTGGCCGTGGCATCCAGCGGCTTATCGATCGCTACTTCAATCTCTTTAGCATCCTTTTCGTGGTCTTGCTCATCGGAGGATTTGTGATCGTCCGGTGGCTTCGCTGAGCACCGCTGTCGAGCGTGGTGTCTGATCCCTTCCGGGCTGTCAGGATTCGGGATCAGTCCTTCAACTAAACATCACTTTCTGCAGGCTTATCCGCTGGAAGGTTCTCCTCAAGAGGCGAAACGAATCCTCAATTGTCCGAGAAGGCAGGAGAAGTCTCTGTTGCTCTGGTTTTTCGCCTCGGGGTTTGGTGAATCAGACTGCCGTCAGTCCTGACTGTATCGTCGGCGGGCCACGAGTTTGGTGGCTAGAAACAGAATGGCTCCACCAGCCGCGATGATGAGCCCGATGGATACCATTCTTGACTGTGGATCCGTCGAATAAGCAGAGGCGGTGATAAACAGCCCCAGTACGGCTGCCAGTCCGGAACTGTGGCTGATTGCTGTGAAAATCTTGGGTTTTGAACCGATCCGACCGCTAGATTCGCTGTTCCGTGACTGCTCCATTGAATGTTCCCTGGTTGTTGCGAGGAAAGGTTAGGAGATGTCCTTGACTATCTTGAACCATCTCTCTGCCCTAGTGACCGATACCGTTTCGTTCAAGGCACCCCGTCGGTAACCTTCTAGGTCGACGGTGACATATGAAAATCCTGCTTCCCGAAAGCGTCGACTGATCTCACTACGCATATCAGGACTCAATAGCCGGGGTAGTTCCTCGGTTGCGACCTCAATCCGAGCGACAGTCTCGTGGTAACGAACGCGGTAGACCCGAAAACCCAACTCTCGTAGGACTCGCTCGCATC
The DNA here is from genome assembly GCA_046757725.1 of Binatia bacterium. Taxonomy (GTDB): domain Bacteria; phylum Desulfobacterota; class Binatia; order UBA9968; family UBA9968; genus JBHHYU01. Next base: position 3,355 of record JBHHYU010000039.1, on the reverse strand, counting down.
GCGCTACCTGACCCAAGCGGGCAGGAGTAATCTCGGTACCGTAGGGGAAGCGGCTGGATAGACACGCTAGGGCAGGCTTATTCCAGATCGGCAGATCAATACGACGGGCCGCCTCGCGAATGTCCGCCTTTGTAAATCCTAGCTCGTCAAGAGGGGAGCGTACGCCCTGTTCGCGTGCAGCCGCACGTCCTGGCCGATGATCGCCCCGGTCGTCTACGTTGAAACCGTCGAGCACATAAGGAATGCCTAGATGGCGGGCGTGCTCAATGGCCGTACCGTAGAGTTCGGTCTTGCAAAAGTAGCAACGGTCGACCGGATTAGCGGCATATCGCGCATTGTCTAGTTCATGGGTTTCGATAAGGAGATGACGTGCCCCAAGCTGTAAAGCCAACCGCTGGGCGTCTGCTTTCTCCTGAGGCGCGAGACTCGGCGACACCGCCGTCAGGGCCAAGGCCCGCTCGGCAAGAATTCGGACCGACTCGGCTAGCAGAAAACCGGAATCAACCCCACCCGAGAAACAGATGACCACCTGTTCCATCTCCCGAATCAGGTCTCGAAGCTTTGCAATCTTGATATCAAGCGACGGCATGACGTTTACCTTAAAAAATTTCTCCGGCGTTTTGTTGACCAGGTCGTGATGTATGACTTAACGATCTCTACCCACTTACCTCCGTGAAAACTGAAATGCAAGTAACAGAAAGTTGCGTCATGCGTGCGAGAGGGATTGAGGACAATTCATCAGAGACGATAGAGATGTCGCCCCTAAGAAAGCTTTCACGGGCTAGACTGAGACCTTGATGGAAACTGCGACGAGAGGAGGCCCGAAACGCCAAGCCAGGTAGCTGTACTTTCTGGCGAAGAAAGATGGTCGGGGCGACTGGATTTGAACCCGGACAGGAGGAGAAAGCCACGGAAGGGAAAAAGCTAATAACCGTCTGAGAAACAGCATTGGAAACTGTAGAACCCAAATCAGACTATTTTTTTACCATAACCGGTGTTTGTCAGAGACGAAGCTTTAACTGCGAGGATTGCGCGAGGTCAACTGCAAGGTCTTTCCGTGAAGCCTTATCGGGAGGCCAACCAATGATATTAGCGTGACGAAGCGGAATGTCATCAATTTCAAGCTCAAGTTTCGCTTTTAAAACTGCCGACGCCGGAAGGTCAGCTCGCCCATAGATGGTTTTTTGTTTCCTGGCAACATGCCTTTCTCCGATTTTCCAGATTTTATGTTCAGAAAGATTTGAAATTAAGAAGACCGAGGTTTCGAGTTGGCCTGCCACCGTGGAATTGGGGCGTGGTAAAAATGCTCCAGGCTTAACTCGGCTCTTGTTCCTGCTGAATAAATTTGTATGCTGCAAAAATCTGGTGATCGGATCATCAAGAGAGCGCAGCCGCGATTTTTTATGAAAAAAGCCGTTCCAGATGTTCTGTAATAATCGGAGGAATCTCATCCCCAAAATACTCCGTGCCATAATGTCGAGTTCTTCCGAACCGTGCAGCATAGCTAATTTTACGGTCACGACCTATGCTCACAGTTAATACATCCCGTTCACCGTTAAACCAATCGAATGCGAACTCGCCATCTGGGTCCACGGAAATTTCGGGGACGGGGAACGATGTGGGTAAAGTGCTAAGGAAACACGATGCCGCTACGAGGTCAGAATACGTTGTCGCAGCAGCCTCATTGCCATCCCAATCTTCAGTCCTGCATTCAGTAGAGTTCTCGACGAGGGCTTTGAGAGTTTCTCGGTAATTTTTCCCCAGCGTTTCAGAATCTGAATCTGAAAAATCCTTGTGCACTTCTTCGACATGGTTTCTTATGATTGTAGCCTCTTCGCTAATTCCGCGGTAAGTGTGAGGACCAAAAAAGCTATCGATAGTCACAGCTAATGCATTCATTCAAATAACCTCGCTGCCTCCTCTGTGATAGTAGAAAAGAATATACTGTTTTTAAGATCATGTAAACTGTTAAACGTTGTAGGAAGCAAACTGTCACCTATTTCAAACTGCTTCTGTTTATAAGCATCAATATCTAGAATTACAACGACACTGCTTCGATTCGTACCCTCTTCAAGAGCGTGTGTAATATTAGCATTTAAGCCCTTTTCCGGGGTATTTACGACTACTCTTGTCAAAAAACCGGCAATATTTCCCGAAATACCTTCGGGGGTGTGAGGAGGCGTAGTCAAATACGTCGCAAGGTCATATACCGGAGTCCGAAAAGTCAACCGATTTATGAATCGTGTGGCAATTCGTGTGACAAACTCTGCCGCGCCACTTTGGGTATACGTTTCCCACAGTCGCCAGGCTTTGGGAAATATGTCCTCCCAACGTGTATAAGGTTTTAGACGGTTAAAAGTAAATCCATCAACCCGAAACTGTACTATTTCCAGGCCATCAGAAGATTTAAACCAATACCCTTGCGGTGCTTCTCGTTTAGTGATCTCTATGTTTGGCTCACCCTTTTTAATTTCGAACCGGCTCTCAATTAACTTTCGAGGCTCCATTACCGGATAATTGCTTAGCAACTGAGCTTTGAAGTCGAGGAATTTCTCAATATGAAAGCCCTTCGTGGGGTGTATTCGAAAGTCGATAATTGCCTCGGTAATCGGAGCATTCTGAAGATGTCTCATTCTAGCCATTTTTGACGAATAACATACTAACGCATTATAAAAGACACAAGTGCGATTAATCAGTTGACGGTAAGCTTACGGCGAAAAGCCAGTGCGCTCTTGCCTAGCCTGGCCCATCGATGTTTGCCCCTCTGACGTGCAGGCATTCTCCCACCACATAATCAGGGCTGTCAAGCTGGGATTTCACTTTCTCCTTTCTGTGCGTGAATAACCAATTCCAAAGCCGCCGGACTCGACACTCTTGGACGATCCGGAGTTTCTGTCAAACGGTACAAAGCGAGGTGGGAGCGTCGGTTTTCGTTTGTTGAATACCAGTTTCCCTTTCAGCAGCTCCCGGTAGTGAAAATTGAAAGTGCCAAGTAATTCGTCTAGGATTTTCCTGAATTCCTTTCCGTGATGGGGAACAGTCATGCCTTGATGGAACCGCCTCTGAAGTGAGTTCTCATGTCTTTTCCAGAGAAGGTGGTGGGCCAACTCGTGGAGTGCTGCGCCGTATATTTCTATTGCGTCGCAGGTTCTCGGGTAAAGGGTTATCGTTCTTTCCTTATAGCGATACAACCCTCTCTGGTTTCTAGGTTTTCGATCCGACAAGACCATCTGGAAATCACGCTCGCTATCTTGGCGGCAAAAGGATTTGAGAAGAGCATTAAGAGTCGCCAGTTGCATATTGTTTCTCCTTTCTTGACAGCCGTCTCGTATTTGAAATCGATCATGTGCTGCCC
>JBHHYU010000038.1:0-24378 GCA_046757725.1 Binatia bacterium | reverse complement strand
CACATGATGCGATTCGCTCCGTATGAGCAACATAGGCCTAAGCCCTTGCTCTAGCCTCCTGCCGCACTGCTTGCCGTTCTGTCATTGACCCTATCTTAGGACTCTCAGAACTGGCTCGTATATCCACCCTGCGCAGCCTGTTCGCATTACTAACGACCGAGACAGAGGATGTGGCCATTGCAATCTCCGCCAGCACCGGATGCATCCAGCCAATGATGGCAGTCGGGATCATGACGACGTTGTAAAAGAAGGCCCAGAACAAATTCTGCTTGATTTTGCGGAAGGTGGCGCGGCTGAGTTTTATGGCACTCACCACACTGGAAAGATGGCCGCTGACCAAAGTCACGTCGGATGCCTCGATAGCAATGTCCGTGCCGGTGCCGATGGCGATGCCCACATTGGCCTGGGTTAGTGCCGGGGCATCATTGATCCCGTCGCCGACAAAGGCCACCAGCCCGAAACTCTCCTGAAGCTTCTGCACCTCTGCTACCTTACCGTCAGGCAAGACCTCGGCCAATACGTGATCAATGCCCACCATGCGGGCGATCGCCTCGGCCGTCCGCTTGTTGTCACCGGTAATCATAGCCGTCTGGAGACCTATCTCATGCAGCTCGTGTATGGCACTTACCGAATCATCCTTCAGTGCATCGGCCACAGCTACCACTCCAGCCAGCTTACCATTGGCGGCCACCAACATCGCCGTCTTGGCCTCCTGTTCCAGACGAACCAATGTTTCTTCTAGAGGAGCAGGATTTAACCCATTTTCCTCCATCAGCCTCCGTGAACCCACCAGTACCCGTTCACCATCCAATGAGGCCGTTACTCCCTTGCCACGTACCGCCTGGAACCCTAGAGGCTCCGCCAATTCCAATCCCAGCGATTGCGTTTTCTCCACCACCGCTTTCCCTAGAGGATGTTCACTGCCCCTTTCGACTGAGGCGGTCAACTTCAGCACATCCTGTTTGTTATAACCATTGATAGAGACCACATCGGTCACTTCCGGCTTGCCCTTGGTGATCGTTCCCGTCTTGTCGAAGACAGCGATCCCGACATCCTTCAGCGTCTGAATCGCCCCACCGCTACGAATGAGAATACCGTTTTCGGCTCCCATGCCACTACCCACCATGAGAGCGGTTGGCGTAGCCAGTCCCAGTGCACACGGACAGGCGATGACGAGCACCGCTACTGTGGAAACGATCGCAAGGGTCCAAATCCCCAGATTGGGATTCACCCAAGGCAGGAAGGTCCCGACCTGCACCAACGGAGCCATGAAAGCGGGGAATAACACCCAGGCAGCCAGAGTAATTACTGCTATGCCCAACACAACCGGCACAAAGACCGCTGTGACACGGTCGGCAAACTCCTGGATCGGGACTTTGGATCCCTGGCATTCTTCCACCATCTTGATCACCTGAGAGAGAAAAGTGTCCTTGCCAATCTTGGCAGCCTGGACCTTTAGCAGCCCTTCTTGGTTTACCGTGGCACCGATAACTTCGCTGCCCGGATGCCTGTTCACGGGCATAGACTCACCGGTTGCCATCGATTCGTCCACTGCACTATCCCCTTCCAGAATGACACCATCGGTCGGGATTTTCTCACCCGGCCGCACCAGCATGACATCGCCAACCGCTACCTTCTCTATGGGCACCTCCACCTCCCGGCCGTCTATCAAAACTCGAGCCGTCTTGGCCCCCAACTCAAGCAACTTGCGGATTGCCTGCGAAGCACGTCCCTTGGCTGTCTCTTCCACATAGCGGCCGGTCAAATGGAAGGCCATGATCATGGCTGAGACACCGGCATAGTTAGCTACTGGAAACAGGAACGAGGCCGGGCCTGTAAGTAACGAAACGCCCGTACCCAGGGTGATGAGAGAGTCCATATTGGCGGTTCCATGGGTGACTGCGGCCCATGCCCCACTGTAAGTCCTGCGTCCTACCCAGAAAAGGACCGGCAGTGCCAAAAGGATCATCCCCGAGTCGTAGGTGAGCTGATTGGGCCACACGATACCGAAGAACATCTCAGCGAACATCCAAAGGATGATGGGCCCCGTGAAGCCCCATGCCACCCCCATGCGGAACCGGGCTGCCTGCATCTTCCGCCGCTCCTGGTCTTCCTCCTGGGCTTCTCCGGCAGCCTCTTCAGAAACATCGAGTACTTCGTAGCCTACATTCGCTACCGCCTCTTTGAGCTCTGCTATACCTGCCGTCCCTGGAATGTAGGTTACGCTGGCCTTTTCAGTCGCCAAATTAACACTCGCGGTAACAACCCCATCTACATCCTTAAGACCCCTCTCCACGTGGGAGACGCAACTGGCGCAGGTCATGCCTCCGATAGGCAGGCTGACCTGTTCTAGAGAAACCTCGTAACCGGCCCCACGCACCGCTTCAACCAGAGCAGTCGAATTGGCCCCATCGCTCTCATACTTGACCGTAGCCTTCTCAGTCGCAAGATTTACCCTCGCTTCCCCCACTCCCGGAAGCTCCCGGAGGGCGGTCTCGATGTGGGCCACGCACGAGGCACAGGTCATCCCCTCAACCTTTAACGTGATCTCTCTTTCCGCCATCATTGTCTCCTTTCCGTTAAAGCCTTGTTCAATAACAACGCATAACTTATGCCAGTCATCGAGCTATTAGATTCTCTCTCTTTTAGACCCGCTTTCCGAAAACTGAGAGAGATGTCATCCTCTCTTCTCAAGTTCGAGAAGATTCTCTCATGATCTCGCTTTGCGCCCCTACTCTGACACAGCCCTCCACCTTACCTGAACCATAGGTCCCGTCCATCCTTTCCATCCTTTTCTAAGCCGGCTTGAAGAAAGTTCCTCTACGAACCACACGGGTTGTGTCCGTGACCAGCAGGTTGTCGGGACCTTGAAACATCTTAAACCACGGCAAAGGCCTTGGGGCCGGCCCACGCAACACCCGACCACTGGAATCGAATTGGCTGCCGTGGCATGGGCACTGGTAACCCCATTCTCGCTTGCCTACGGTACAGCCAAGATGGGTACATATCGCCGACATCGCCATAATCCCTTCAGCCTTCGATACAACGAACAGCCGGTGGTCGGGGAAAAATTTCTGGCTCCCGGTGGGAAAGTCCTCCGGTTTTCCGAATTTGAACACGCTCGGTGGGCCAAAGGTGATGTTCGGATGGAGAAACCGGGTTGAAGCTAAGCCCATGAGGGCTACCGGAAATCCCACACTGCTCCAGGCCAGCCGGGTGAGAAACTCTTGCCGTGATAACTTCTCCATTCTCACTACAGTTCCCTTTTGATCGTTGTCCCCCATAACGACTTACCATCCTACCTGCTCTCTCTGTCTTTCCACGACTTCCTATGGGTCTCATTCGAATATGTCGTGATGTCCGCATGGGCATTTTGCTACGACATTCGGATTGCTGACCGTGAAGCCGGCCTTTTCGAGTGCATCAACGTAATCCAGTTGTGAGCCTTTCAAGTATCTTACGCTGGCTTGATTGATACACACCGTGATTCCGTGATGCTCGGAGATTTCATCATCCTTTTTAGGAGCATCTTCCCATGAAAGCCTGTTTTCATACCCTCTGCCACCCATACAGTGAGTTCGCATCACATCTATCCTTACACTGGCTGTCTGTTTGTTCTCACTCGCCATGATCTCACGCAGCCTGGACGCGGCCTTATCTGTGAAAGTCACCAGTCTTTCATTTTCATTCATCACCCAACCTCCTTCTACAAAATCTGCTAAGCCCGCTTAATAATAGTAGGGGTATTCTCCACAGCTCCCCTTAAGTGGTTCTAGCCCTAAACAAATTAAACGTAGGAACAAACACTACGGCTGTGTAGACTCCATACAGAATGACCTCTGCCAGGCCGAGAAAGTAAGAGTCCCAACTAATCCCTTTGAACCCCGGCAACAATATCTCCCACAATCGCGTCATAGCCAATGTGGGAAAGGCCAGATCCCAGAGGATACATAAGGTGAAGGTGATCCCTCCAAAAACGCTCAAGCTCAGGGCTACCTGGCTAAATTGCAGTGTTTTCATTTTTTACCTCCTTTGGAATTTCCCACGCTGCTTGCCGTGCCATTTCCTTACCTTCGGGCCTCCACAAAACCGGGTGGAGGGTCGAGAAGCGGCACCGGCTTCCCCTCCACTCGGTCTCCCCAGGTACAACGTTCTCAATGAGCACCATGATGTTGCTCCTTCATTCGGACGGCTCCCCCGTGGGGTTTCTCCACGGCCCGAAAGGTGGCAATCCCGGCTACCACCAGGCCGACGATCACGTCGTTCCACACGGCAGCAGTAATCCCGCTGTAGCCTAATGCGAACGGCGCGATGATGGCCCAGACCCCCAGTGCGGCAACCGTCCAGCTTACCGCCGCCATCCCTTCGGTCTCCTCTCCCAACGCACGCCACAGCGCCAACGCCGCAATCAGGAGGCCGACGATCACGTCCTCCCAAACCGCCGCGGTGGTTCCGCTATACGTCAGTGCAAACGGCGCCAGTGCCAGCCAGAGGCCAAGAACGAGGTTCGTCCAACTGAGACCTTTCACGATTGATCACCTCCATTCTGCCTACATGGGCCTTCGGCCCACCTCGGCCGGGGCACAGTGCCCGTCTGGAATCCCGGCGAATTGCCGGGCTTCCGGCATGCCCCCGAAATACCGGCTGGATTGGAAGCCAGCCGGAAACCAGTTATGCGCGTACCTTTCTTGCGTCTCACGCTATACCCTTCTTAATGAGAGTGACCCACTTCGCCACCCAGGTACTTTTCCGGTTCCTTATCAAAGGCAACCTTGCAGCCCTTGGCGCAGAAATAATAGGTTTTCTCCCGATAGGTAGAAGTGGTTTCTGTCTTGTTCTCGTCCACTTCCATGCCACAGACCGGATCTTTAGCCATAGCGTCTCACCTCCTTTCTCTGCTGTCCTGCAAAACCCGATTTTCGGCTTTCTCCGGGTTCTTCTTATTCCCACCCTTTTCCCGGCGATGACCCATGCCACAACAGCCCCCACCAAAGCTGTGCATGCCAACGAAAACGAGAACTAGGAGAATCCAAAACCAATTATTCTGTAGAAATTCAGCCATCTTTGTCCCCCCTATTACACCTTCAATATGCTCTCCGGATGCTGTTCATCCGGATCCAAGCCGGCATTCATGTGATACAGTTTTTCCTTTTCCACCACGAGCTGACCATCTTCCGCAAACGCGATCAGAAATCTGTCGAGCGGCCTGGGCGCCGGACCCTCAAAATTAGTTCCGTCCTTATAAAAACCACTGCCATGGCAAGGACACTTGAACTTGTTCTCCGCCGACAGCCAGTTGGGGGTACACCCAAGATGGGTACACTTGGCAAATAGGGCATAAAAGCCGGTCTCCTCCCTTACGATCCAGACCCTTTGGGATTGTTTGAACTTTTCATTTACTTCTCCGAGGACAAAATCCTTGGGATCTCCTGCCTTGAACCTTGTGGCTGGTCGGAAGAGAACCCTCGGGAATGCCGATCGTACAAACCCAAGAAGAGTAGCAAGACCGAAAAATCCAAAACTCCCCCAGCCCAGTCGTGAGAAAAAATCCCTTCTGGACCAGATGCCCTTTTTTCTCTTTTCCCTTCTGTTTTCCTTAACCTGGGCGCTCATAGTTAAGCCTCTTTGTTCCCATTTGGTTCTATTCCTAAACTATTCATATTCCGAACTATCTGAGCAAAAAAAATCATTTCGATACGGAACCGGTAGCCTTCCCCAACACCCTCAGCAAGGTATCCTGTTCCCCAAGATTGAGGGAGTCCATCATCGTAATGATCGTCTCCATCTCTGCTTCCAGGAGCTCCTGATAGGCCTTTTCACCCTTCTTGTCCAGCTCAACGAAAACCTTTCGCCGGTCCTCGTCTTCATCACGTATGCGCTTCACATGACCCTTAGCAACCAAACGGTCTATCACCCCCGTCATACTGCTCAGCACCACGCCGCACTCCTTGGCAAGCTCCGTCATCGTGCATCTTCCCTTCCTTCCCAGGATGTTACAAGCATAGAGGTCGGTACCGCTCAGCTCTGCAGCGGTCCCGTTGAGTGTCGGCCTCAAGTAAAAACGCCGAACCAATGCGTGAATATATCGATCGAGCAATTTAAGCTTCTCACTCGGGCTTCGTTTGGGCATGGTTTTGTCCAAATACTTTGAGAACCGAACTATTCTTTATATAAACTGTTTGAGCGTCCTTGTCAAGCCCTCCCCAAAAAAAATTCTTAGGTGTCGGAATACTTCTCAGGGTCCTTCTCAAAGGCACGCTTGCATGCCTCTGCGCAGAAGTAATAGGTCCGGTCTTTATAGTTAAAAACTGCAACAGCCTTCTTCTCATCCACGTCCATGCCGCAAACGGGATCTTTCTCCATCGTCTCTACCCCCTTTTTTCTTTCGTCAGATACGATGACTCATTTTAGGTATAAGCAACCATTCATGTCAACGAGGGGAAAGCAAATATGTGTCCAATGACTCGCTACCTTCAGGGTTACAATTGATCGATCCGAACCGGTCAACGTTTTATAATCGGCTTCACTTTGAACGCAACGCCCTTTTTGGGGCGTCAAAACGGTTCTAGATCCCTGATATGCGGGGTCCCATCATGCCCTTTCACCGTCAACCTGCCTTGTTGGCCTTTGCGTACCCATGGCTCCATGGCCTTTCGTATAAATCAACTCTCTATTTTTCAACCTTGCAGGCGACCTCTACCTTCCATACGGCCCCTTGGAAGCCTTGCACTCCGCCGAGGTCGGCCCGGGTTTAATTAAAATCAACTGGGTGTAATGAGGTGTTCCTCCTCTATGGGACTTGGGTTTCCCCTCCGGCTGATCATACCAGGGTTTCCAGCCCTCTTTCGCATCAACCTCTAAAAGGAATCCAATGACTTCCCCATTGAATACCCTCAGGTTCATCTGTGGCAGGGACGAGGAATAGTTCGGCGCCTTCGCCTTGAAGTTATAACCCCTACCCGCCCTGCAATGTTTACCAGCCTTGTAATACGGCGGGATCTTGAGATTGGGTCCCAAGGTCACCCCGGCAGCAAAGAGATCCCCAACCCCAAACACTACCAGGACAGATGCGATAATGATTATCTTTTTCCCCATTTTTTCTTCCTCCTTTGTTTTAACTATTTACTTAACTTAAGAGTGAAAATCTTAGGCGGCTTATTCTAATGTGTTCTCTACCTGTTCTCTTGAGCGAATTTTGACTACCGACCCAAGATCCAATACCGATAGAATTCCGTCTCCCTCTCGCCCGGTGGAACCATTTTCGGTTATCTCTCTAACTGCCTCTTTTACCTCCTTCTCTTTCACAATCGCCTCAAGCTTATGATGTCCTCCATGCATCAACGGCTCGTAGAGCTTCCATTGCTCGCCATAACCTCGCACAGGGTATACAGTACATCCGTTGACGCCGATACGCTTGAGCTGACGCGCGATCAGTTCCACTTTATCAGACCGGACCACAGCCCATATCATCTTCATAGCTGCCTCCTTTATTATTCTTCACTCGCGCCGAGGATCTCCCCACGCTCAATGGCAAGCTGCCGGATGAAAACCTCTTCCTTCTCCCACCCGTATTTTAAAAACAACACTGGAATAACAATCATATTAAGGAAGGTAGAGGTGGAAAGACCTCCTAGCATCACGTAGGCCATAGGTCGTTCCAGTTCCTTCCCGGCAATGTCACCGAAAAGAAGCGGTAAAAGGCCGAGGGCCGCCGCCGCGGCGGTCATGAGAACCGGCGTGAGCCTTTCTAAAGAACCTTCAACAACCACTTCTTCCCTTGATTTTCCCTCGGCCCGAAGCTGGCGATAGCGGCTGACCAGAATGATACCGTTCCTTGCGGCGATGCCGAAGACCCCGATAAAACCGATCATTGAGGGGACACTCATGATCTTCCCGGTTAGAAAGATAGCCGCAACACCGCCGATAAGGGCCAAGGGTAGATTCGCCATGACCAGTAAAGACGATCGGAAGGAATTGAAGGCCTTATAAAGAAGCACAAAAATAGCCGCGATGGCCACCATCCCATACGACAGGATAATCCTTGTAGCCTCCTGCTGGCTTTCAAATTGCCCGCCATACTCGACAAAGTAACCTGGCGGCAGGTTGGTCTGTTGCGCTATTTTCTCCTGTGCCTCGGCGATGACGCTCCCGAGATCCCGACCAGCCACATTGGCCTGAACGACGATTCTTCGCTGGACCCGCTCCCGGTTAATAAAATAAGGCCGGTTCTCAAGCGCCACCTCGGCTACCTGACTGAGCGGGACTTTCAATCCATCATGCCCATCCACGAGCACCCCTCGCATGGCTTGCGTATCCCGTCGGGAGTCCGCATCGAACCAGAGGAAAAGATCAAAGCTTTTTTGGCCCTCGATGACCTGAGAGATCGTTTCGCCGTTAAAGGCGATCTGTGCCGTCTCCAATACATCTCCGGCATTGAGGCCAAGACGAGCGGCCTGGTCCCGGGCGACTTTGATCCGCACCTCCGGTACACGGATCTGCTGCTCCAGTTGCAGGTCCGTCACACCCCGGATACCTCCCATGATTTGCTTCACCTCCTGCCCTTTTTCCAGCAGCCGATCGAGATCCGGACCATAGATCTTGATTGCAATCTGCGCCCGGATACCGGAGAGCACCTCATCGAGGCGGTGAGCAATAAACTGCCCCAGGTTCGTTGCCACACCCGGGATTTTCTCCAGATCCTCACGAATGGCGTAGATCAATTCCTCCGGATCTCTTTTCCCGTAGTCGAGAAGGATATCAAACTCAATGAAGTTAGGCGGCATAGCGTCTTCATCCAACTCCGCCCGGCCGACACGCTGCGAAACAGAAACGACTTCCGGGTGCTTCCTCAGCATCCGGGTAATGCGGTAGCCCAAACGCATGGATTCCTGAAGCGAGGTACCCGGGAGACTGGTTACCGCCAGGATAAAGTTTCCCTCGTGAAACACAGGCAGAAACGAGCGCCCCAGATAAGGGAACATGGTCAGGGTAATAGCAAGGAGTATCGTTGTGAAGCCGATAACCCAGCCGGGATGACGCAAGCTAATGCCCAAGAGGTACCCATACCCGGCCTTGAGGAAGCGGATGGTAACGCTTTCGCGCTCCACCCTCAGGTCCCCTATGGCCTTCCCTTTAATCAAGAGGAGGGAGCAGAGAACCGGAGTCAGAGTCACGGCCACAACGAGTGATGCAAAAAGGGAAGCAGTAAAGGCCAGGCCCAGAGGAGTAAAAATGCGTCCTTCCACACCACCAAGAATAAAGATCGGGCCGAAAACCACGAGGATGATCCAGGTGGCATAGACAACCGAATTCCTGATCTCCCTGGAGGCCTGAAATACAACTTGTAGGGAGGGGAGCGGTTTTTCTCTCTGGCGGTTCTCTCGCAGGCGGCGGAAGATGTTTTCAACGTAAATAATCGCGTCATCCACCACCGCCCCTATGGCGATCGCAAGACCCCCCAAAGTCATGGAGTTGATGCCCACCCCAAAGACCTTCATGATTAGGATCCCCAGGAGAAGGCTGAGAGGCATAGCCGTCAGGGTGATAATCGAAGCGCGAACGTTGAACAGGAAAAACACCACCACGATCGTTACTACGACCGCCCCCTCGATGAGGGCCCGGCGAAGATTCTTGACAGAAGACTCGATAAAGTTGGCCTGACGGAATACCTGGGTCTGTAACCGGACACCCGCCGGCAGTGTCCGTCGGATATCGGCCAAGGCTTCCTCCACCTTCCGGGTGACTGTGAGTGTGTCCGCGCCGAATAGTTTTGAGACGGTACCGATGATTGCCGGCTTCCCCATGTACGCCGAATCTCCACGCGGAAACTCCGGCCCAAACCGGACCTTCGCCACCCGTTGCAAGGAGATCGGTACTCCGTCCCGTTCGGCAACCACTGTTTTCTTGAGGTCCGCAAGAGAGGCAATCCTTCCCACCCCAGTGACCACATACTCCTGTCCGCCGACCACATGAAAACCGCCCGGCACATTACGGTTCGTTTCCCGAAGCGCCTCCACTACATCCTTCACGGTAATACTGTACTGGAGGAGCTTTGGCGAAGAGAGCAGGACCTGATACTGCTTGGGCCCCGGTCCCATGCACACGGTGGAGGCGACTCCCGGAATTGCCAGGATCCGGTTGCGAATATCCCAATCGCAAAGGGTCCTGAGATCCAACAGCGGAACCCTGTCGCTCTGAAGCGTAAACTTAATCAGCCAGCTCACCGCCGAGGTGATGGGAAGCATGACAGGTGCCTCGGTCCCAGGCGGGAATTCCTCTCGAACCTCCTGAAGACGCTCGTTGACTAATTGCCTGGCTGTATAGATATCCGTCCCCCACTTGAAGACCACGATGACCGTGGACAGCCCCGCGGAGGACTTCGAGCGAACCACATCTACCCCTGGTGTACCGTTGAGCGCTGCTTCCATACGGAAGGTAATCAGCGTTTCCACATCCTCTGGTGACAGGCCGGGTGCTTCAGTCTGGATAATCACCTGGGGTGGGGCAAATTCCGGGAGCACATCCATCGTTACCTGCCAGATCGCAGATACGCCAACCACGAGAGCAATGACAAACGCTACCACCGTGAGCAGCCGGTTTTGTAAAGACCATCGGGTAATCCAATCAAACATAAATCTTTCCTCTTATCCGCTGTACTAAATGCTGAGCTCGAGTCCTTACCGCTGTTCTTTCAGTGAGCATGGCCACCCAGAGCCGCCCCCCCTTGCCGGGCCATTAGTGACTTCGTGTAGACTTGTTGTTTTCCATCCGTCACAACAGAATCACCGGGTAAGAGCCCGTTTTTTACTTCCACGTAGCGGTCATCTCTCGCACCGAGAACCAGATTGGCGCGGCGAAACGCACCTTTCTTGTCGACAAAAACAAAACTCTCCCCTTCGGTGCTGATAATCGCCTCCAGAGAAATAGCAAGGACCTTTCCCCCTCCTCCCGTGATAACGTCCAGATCTGCAAACAGATTGGGCTTAAGCTTCCCTTCCCGATTCGAAACCACGGCCCAGAGATGGAGGGTCCGCTTTTGAGGATCAAGGGCGGGACTAAAACGAGTTACTCTGCCGGTAAACAACTTCCTCGGATAGGAAGGAAGGCGGATCCGAACCCTCTGCCCTATCCTGAGCTGCGGCAGTGTTTCCTCAAAGGCATCGCCTTCAACCAAAACCACCGAGGCATCAAGTATCTTGAAGATTACCTTATCGGGCTCGACTGTCTCTCCTAGAACAATATGACGTTCAGCCACAACGCCGCTGATAGGAGAACGAAGAGCAAACGTGGAGACGTTTTTTTCCTTACGCACTTGTCGTACGGCCTCTTCCGGAAGTCCAAGGAGTTTTAGTCGTTGCACAAGCCCCTCGATCTCGTTGAGTGTGGCCTGATGGCGGTTCTGTGCGGCGATGAGTTCTTTTCGTGCCGCAATCTTACTTGCTACCAGCCTCTTGACACGCTCAAGCTCCGCCATAGTCAGAAGCATCCTGTTTTCAGCCTGGATCAAATCAACTTGAAGTTTCTGGATCTCAACACTTTCAATCTCAGCCAGCTTTTGACCCTTTCGAACCCTATCGCCGACCCGCACAAAGACAGCGGCACTTATTCCGGCCACCCGGCTGCTGATCTGAGCCTCTTTGTCCGGATCCGCCTTAACTACTCCTGCGACATGGACAACATTCTCGATCACGCGGAGATCGGCCACGACCGTTTTTAAACCGATGTTGCTTTGTTCTTCCGGGCTCAGTTTCAACACTGCTTTCTCATTTTCCTGACTATGGCCATGCGCTTCACCTTCCGAGTGTTCACTTTTCTCACCTTCCGTACTATGCTTATGTGCTTCACCTTCGGAATGTTCACCTGGAACAGATATGGTAGTTAGAGCCACAGAGGATGAAGGCACATCGCGGTGGATCTTATCGGCCTCTCTATGCCCTGGATCCGTCACTCTCCCCAACCAGAAGGCAAAGAAAAAGAGGAAAATTGATGCAAGAGTCAAAATAATTTTTCTACCGCGCATAAATCCTCCCTATTCGATCCCTGCCCGGAATTTTAACTCTGCCAGGGAGAGGTTGTAGTTGGTAAGCGCATCGATGAATTTGAGACGGGCTTCGATAACCTGATTCTGGAACAGGATCGCTTCGGAGAGAGCTATTTGACCTTCCTGGTAGGCCTTTTGATTGAGCTCTAGATTTTCGTCGAATCTTTTCATGGTACCTTCCGGGTAAAGAGAGAGGTCGTTTTCGTTTAACTTGAACTGTTTAAAGGTGGTCTCGACCTCCTTCTCGATCATTTGACGTAGGTTAAGGTAGTTTATGTTCGCGATGCTCTTACGGGCCAGAGCCTGGCGTAGCTCTGCCCGACGACGGTCAAAAACTGGAATCGGGATCGAGAGCCTGCCACCGACTATGTTGTCCTTCTCGTCTTTTTCATAAAAGACACCAAAACGGACATTCGGTATCCGTTCCGCCTCGGTTAGTTGCTTTTCTGCTTCAGCAATTTTTTTTGCCTCGTCCAAAGCAGCCAAGTCCGGCCTTTTTGCCAGGGCGGTATCGAGAAGCTTACCCAAAGAGACAGGGAAGGGAGTACGCGCCAATTTTCCTGTGAGGTCGATCTTTACATTCCTCTCCAAGACAAGGTTGGCTTTGAGGCGCAAAAGCATGGCCTCATATTCCCTTTGGAGTGTTATGAGATCGCTTCTCGCCCTCTTAAGTTCGAATTCGGCAATGATGAGCTGCCCCTCGGGAATATCACCGAGGCTCAGACGGGTTCTGGAGGCTTCAAAAAGACGGGTTCTCAGATCGACAATCTGCTTTGCCTGCTGGATTTTTTTCTGGATGCTCAAAAGCCCCAAAAAAACCTCTGTTACACGAAAACGCACCTTACGTTCGAGGTTGCTGATCTCAAACTTTACCTTTTCCATATTTCTCCGGGCTGCTGCGAGTCTATGTCCCGGCTGCCCCCCAAGCTCAAATTCCTGGGAAAGAGATACACCACCCACCGGTAGATTTTTGTTGAAACCCGGTTCAGGGTTCAGAAGACGCCGGTTCGCAATGTCTCCTTCCAGCTCCGGATTGTGCTGGAGAAAGAGATTGGACCGGATCAACCTGCCTTGAGCTATACCCAGCTCTTCTCTCTTTGCTTTGAGTTCCAGGTTTTGTTCCGAAGCCAACTTGATAGCCTTCTCTAGATCCAGCTTGATACCATCCGCTACGGAGGTTGAAGATAAAACCGGCAGAAAACAGATTTGTAGAATAGAAATAATCGTTTTGACTCGTGAGATAATCATAAATTGGCCCCTACTCGATCTGGAAGAGCCAGGCGCAAAAACGCCGCCGGACGCTCAAACTATGACGCCTAGAGAGATGCCCGGGAGAAATAACCGGGGGACGGAATTATGGGAGCGCTAGATTTGAAAAACGGAGAGAAAAAGATGGCGGGATAAACCACCACTTAAGGAAAAAGGGGAAAGCAATCGATCAAGAAAGGCTCTTAACCAAAAATCCTCGATCTCACTTGAAGCCACTGTTTCTGTAGAGAGAGGTGCCTTTAATAAAACCCCATCGGTGAAAGATGTCAGTTTTGGTTTAGGGGAAAGGTCTGCTATAGGGCCGATCCGATAACGATAGTCAAAACAATGGAGGTTCGGGGGTTTAGGATATTGATCTACGTGATACGATACTGAATGCGCCTGATGGTAATGCCCTTCCGCTAGAGCGGCGGCATGATTAACATGATCCGCATGGCCAAAACAACTGGTAACCGCCCAGGCGACCCCGGAATAAAGAATAACAAACGATAGGAAGGCGACTCCACATGCCTTGGAAAGACTGTGTCTCATACCTTGCCTCATATATCAGACTACACTTTGTCTTTCAAATAGTTATCCTAGGTATTCTTTCGAGCGGTATGCCTCACGATAGCGCATTCCCGATCCTGATCAGCCCGGTTTTTTTTCGCCTTGTATCTTTGATTCAGGTAAGTTCGCGAAGCGCTGCTCATGAATTAGCGCACCCTCGCACTTTTTTCCCTGTTTTTAACTCATCCAGCTGTTGAGATTCCGACTAGCCAGCCGACCGAAAAGGTCACGGCTGAAGCAAGTATTCCGATGCCAAGCATTCTCACGCCACTTATCCATGGTCCACGGGAACTAAAGACCGACACCAGTGCCCCCACGCCAAAAAGAGCAAGGCAGCTTAGGGACGCACTACCGATGATGGCAATGGTTCCGGAAGCCACCAGGTAGGGTACCACCGGCACGAATGCCCCTGAGACGAAGGCCCAAAAAGAGCTGAGGGCGGCTCTCCATGGCGACCCTAACTCCGAGGGATCCAAACCCAACTCCTCCCGGGCTAACGTATCCACAGCTGTCTTAGGATCCTGGATGATACGATGGGCAAGCGCGGAAGCCTCTTTTTCCGGTACCCCTTTCGCCTGATAGATGAGGGAAAGCTCTTCCTCCTCTTCCTCGGGCGCCATTTCCAGTTCCTGCTTTTCCATTGCAATCTGTTGCTCGAATGATTCCCGCTGCGCCCGCATGGAGATATACTCCCCTGCACCCATGGAAAACGCACCGGCTAGAAGTCCCGCGATTCCCGCGAGCAAGATATATTCAGGCCTTGCCTCTGCACCCGCAAACCCCATCACTAAGCTGAAGTTGGAAACCAAACCGTCATTGACTCCAAAAACTGCCGCTCGAAGGCTGCCACCACCCGCCCTGAAATGCCAACGCTCGCGGCCCATGATTGATTGCTGTCCTGTAGCACCTATTTCGAGTGCCCTTATGGCCCGGATGTGACCCCTCTCGTCTGCTGGTATTCCGACAGCTTCCGGCTGCTCCATAAATTGACTCTGATCCCTTGCCTCCAGACCACTGACAATAGGTAAAATCTTTTGTGTGCCGAACACCCGAGCCAACCAGCCCAGAAGGCGGACCCGTGCGGTCGGGCGGTACTCGGGCACCGCCTCACCAGCCGCTCGAAGCAGCCTAGCCCAGCGATTGGCATGGCGCTCCTCTGACAGTGCCATTTTCTTAAAAATCGCCGCGCGACCCTCGTCTGCTTCTGCGGCTGCCATAGCATGGTATAAAGTAATCCCGTCCATCTCGATGAGATAATTCCCCCGATAGCGGCCCAGATCCTTCGGGTCCTGTTTCGGCGTGGCTTTCATCCGTTAAGCACTCCTCTCTACTCCGTCTATGAAGAAGGCTAGCATCACCACTCCTTGTTACCAACAGATTCCTTCCGGTTTCCTTTTCCGCCCAAGAGTAGTCTCAGCACGTTCCCTTCTCATAGCCCATAAAGCCGTAAGTTAAAATAGCTGGATCATGCCGAGTCGCGGATTTTTGCTGGTTGTCAACGACCACTGAGTGATGGAAAGGATGTTCCTCGAACTGGAGGCCGCAACAATAAAGCATACAAAGAGTTTGCCTAGATGATAAAAAGTGGGAATGATTCCATGCGGAAGAAGCCTCAATCGGAACAGCGTAACATCTCCTCCCCCGACCTCTTCATGACTGATGATCAAACGTGCCCCGCCTCATTCATCAGGTTAAGATGCCAAGCCGGCAGGGTAAAATCGTTAACTCTATAATCCGAATGGTAGCCCTTGATATCGAGTATCGGCGTGCCATCGAAGACATCTAGGCCCCTCACGTGGAGCGTTCGCCCATCTCGGTTGATCAGCCGGACAAGGGTCAGCCCAATCGGATTTGGACGGGTAGGAGAATCCAGCGCAAAAACCCCAAGTGCCGGAAGATTCTCCAACTTGAATCCTCTCCTTACGAGATGCTTCGGTTTCACCTTGAGCGGTCCGACCTGCTCGGGTCTTAGCTTGTGAAAGTAGCACAAGAGAAACAGATGGGAAAAGCTTTCGATCCCCTCCAGGGCCGGCTCAAATTCCGGATCAATCTCCAGCTCACCTTCCAAATCCGTGCCCCCTTTGCGAACCTCTTCCGCTGTAACCCGAGTTTTTACCTTTCCAATGGACTTAAATTTTATTTCCATCACCTTTCTCCCTCGAACCAGCGTGCTGCATCAAAGCCAACTAACTTAAGCGATTAAAAGCTATACCATGTCGCGTTTCATCATTTCTACGATGAGTCGGTGTGACTTTATCACGATTGAGAAGGATAGCAGAGGAGACTCGCAAAAGTGCGAAGGCAAGGAGAGGCTCCAGCTCGACCGATATGTTCAGACTATGGAATCATACCTTGCAAAAAAACCCGGCTGCAAAAGTTTCTGGAAGTGTCGGTTGTCTTCCCCAATAATTGATCTTGTTCCTTTATGGGTTGATTTTCTTCCATGTCCAGTCCAGGACCTCCGGCATATCCTGACCGTACTTTTCGATGTATTGTTTATGCTCGATCAGTTTATCACGGACGATTTGTTTGGCGTAGGCAGCTTTATAGCCAAGTTTTGGGACGCGCTCGATGACGTCTCCGACCAGATGAAAACGATCCAGATCGTTGCGAACAACCATATCAAAAGGGGTTGTGGTGGTACCTTCCTCTTTGTAACCCCGAACGTGCAGGTTCCTGTGGTTCGTCCGACGGTAAGTCAGCCGGTGAATAAGCCAGGGATAACCATGGTAGGCGAAAATGATCGGCTTGTCCGTCGTGAATAAGGTGTCAAACTCTCTATCGGACAGGCCGTGGGGATGTTCCTCGCTGGGCTGAAGCGTCATCAAATCAACCACGTTGATCACGCGTACCTTTAAATGAGGTATGTGTTGCCGGAGCAGTTCAACGGCAGCAAGAATTTCAATGGTTGGAACATCACCGCAGCAGGCCATAACGACATCCGGTTCACCTCCTTTGTCGTTGCTCGCCCACTCCCATATTCCGATACCGGCGGTGGTGTGCTCGATGGCCGCCTCCATGTCGAGCCACTGAGGTTGGGGTTGCTTGCCCGCCACGATCACGTTGACGTAATTGCGGCTCCGCAAGCAATGGTCTGTTACGGAAAGGAGAGTGTTGGCGTCCGGAGGAAAATAAACTCGAACGACGTCCGCCTTTTTGTTCACCACGTGATCGATAAAACCGGGATCCTGGTGACTGAAGCCATTGTGGTCCTGCCGCCATACGTGGGAAGTCAACAGGTAATTAAGAGAAGCAATGGGGCGCCGCCAAGGAATCCCACTACGGGTCACCTTGAGCCACTTGGCATGTTGATTGAACATCGAGTCGATGATATGGACAAATGCCTCATAGCAGGAAAATAACCCGTGACGGCCGGTGAGGAGATAGCCTTCCAACCAACCCTGGCACGTGTGTTCGCTTAGCATTTCCATCACCCGCCCATCCTGGGAAAGGTGCTCGTCCTCAGGTAGGGTCTCAGCCACCCACGCGCGTTCGGTCACCTCAAACAAGGCACTGAGACGGTTCGAAGCGGTTTCGTCGGGGCCCATCACCCGAAAAATTCGCTCTTCCTCGTTAAGCCTCATCACGTCCCGCAAGAAGCAGCCCATGACCCGGGTAGCTTCAGCGACGGTACTGCCCGGCTTAGGAACATTCACGGCATAATCGCGGAAATCAGGCATTTTCAAATCTTTGAGCAGTAGGCCACCATTGGCGTGGGGGTTAGCACCCATGCGGAGATTGCCTTTCGGAGGGAGGGCGGCTAGTTCCGCAGTGAGCTTGCCATTCGTATCGAAGAGTTCTTCCGGCTTGTAGCTTTTCATCCATGTCTCAAGTAGTTTCACATGAGTCGGATTCGCAGCCATCTCAGCAAAGGGGACCTGATGGGAGCGCCAGAAACCTTCAGTCTTCAGACCATCGACCTCCTTCGGACCCGTCCAGCCCTTGGGGGTCCGCAGGACAATCATCGGCCACCGGGGACGCCGTTTAATCCCATGGCTACGGCAGTCTTGTTGGATGGCCTGGATCTCGGCCATCGCTTCATCCAGTGTCGCGGCCATCAACTGGTGCATAGGCTCAGGATCCGAGCCTTCGACAAAGTAGGGCCGGTAACCATACCCAGTAAAAAGCCGGTCCAGTTCATCATGGCTGATTCGTGCCAGGACGGTTGGATTGGCAATCTTGTAGCCGTTCAGGTGTAGAATGGGAAGAACGGCACCATCATGCACCGGATTTAAAAACTTATTCGAATGCCAAGCGGTGGCGAGGGGGCCGGTTTCGGCCTCACCGTCCCCTACGACGCAGGCAACAATGAGATCAGGGTTATCGAAGGCGGCCCCATAGGCATGAGAGAGAGCGTAACCGAGCTCCCCGCCCTCGTGGATGGATCCTGGTGTCTCGGGGGCAGCGTGGCTGGGAATACCGCCGGGAAATGAGAACTGCTTGAACAGTTTTTTCATCCCCTCAGCATCCTGGGCGATACTCGTGTAAAACTCAGTATAGGTCCCCTCAAGGTAGGTGTTGGCAACCAGGCCGGGCCCTCCGTGACCAGGTCCGGCAATATAGATCATGTTCAGGTTTTTATCCTTGATCAGGCGGTTCAAGTGAACATAGATGAAGTTAAGCCCCGGCGTCGTACCCCAGTGTCCCAGGAGCCTGGGTTTGATATGTTCCAGCGTCAGCGGTTCTTTCAGCAGGGGATTATCATAGAGATAGATCTGTCCGACGGAAAGGTAATTTGCCGCACGCCAGTAAGCATCGATGGCCTTTAGCTGTGCTTTAGAAAGAACATCAGACATACTCTCCTCCGCCAGTTAAGAGGAACAGTCTAAGATTTCAGTGCGATCAATCTGTTGCCACAAACGGCTTCATGAACAGCGCTGTCTCCTCCGGGAGCATCGTATTGAGAAAAATTCCCGTTCCCAACTCGAACCCGGCAATGGTGCTCGATCTCGGCAGGATCTGTACACGCCAGCGATACGTGGCTTTGCTTGCATCGTCTGTGAAGGCAGAGTGAATCATGTAGTTAAAATCCGGGTTGCCCAAGGCCGTGTAAAGTCCGTAAAGAATCTGTCTCAGCACCTGTCCCAACTCAGCCAGCTCCGCGGAGGTGACTTCTCCGAAGGAGGTCTGAGGGTGCCTTGGGACGATCCAAGTCTCAAAGGGTACCCGTGAGGCAAAGGGATGAAATGCTAAAAAGCCGTCCGTTTTTAAAATGACACGGCTGTTCTCACGGATCTCCGCCGCTACCAAGTCCGCATATAGAGACCGACCGGTAGCCTTGTAATGATTGGCCGCGACTTCGTACTCTCGTTGAACCATCCCCGGGACAACCGGCATGGCGACCAATTGCGAGTGTGGGTGTCCCAAAGAGGTTCCTGCCTTTTCACCGTGATTCTTAAAGATCAAGATGTGTTTGATATGCGGCTTTTCGCGCAAGGCGCGATAGCGAGTCTGAAACACGCGGAGGATCCGTTCAAGCTCAGAGCCATCCATAAGCGGCGTGCCGCGGTTGTGAAGGGGGGTCTCCACGATTACCTCGTGATATCCCAAGCCTTCTATTTCTTCCAAAAGGGTTGCTTCCTTCGTACTACGCAATTCCCCTTTCGGTGAAAGCGCCGGAAACTTGTTAGAGGTGACGCGGATGGTCCAGCCGTTTCTTTGAGAGTCCCTCACCCTGAACACTTCCGGCGGTGTCTGTCCCTCATTGCCAGGGCAAAAGGGGCATGACGCCTCCCGCGGCCTCTCGGCTGGGGAGTCATCCGGGCGCCTGAAATCATGAGGTCGTCTGCCCCGTTCTGTGGCGATGATGACCCATTCCTTGGTGCACGGATCCTGTCGAATGACTGACATCTTTAACGCCCGTGCTACATGTAACTTACTTAAACTCTTTGATCAAGCCGTAGCACACATCCTTTGCAGGCACCAGCTGCATCGAAGCTTTTTACCGGCTCTTGTATTGCGTTGCCGGATCACATATGAGGACCTTATCCACGTTTCACCGCTACCGTCCGGTAGGACCGCTTAGTTTTCTCCGAGGATTTAGGAACGGGTAATGGTAGAAAAACGATCTGATTCACCTAAACCCTTCGAATTCTGGAAGGTGGCTTTCCTGGTGGAGGTTACACACCTTCGAGCCGTATCCCTAGGCCAACTCCTGACCGGTGTGACCCTGGCACCACAAATGTCGATTTTCTATCACCTCCACCAGCGGTTTTTTCGCGATCCGGAAAGGCTGCCGGAGTACCCGAACGATTTCTCCGCTTGGGCCGATACGATCCTGGGGGATGCCGTCGCGGCGGAACGCCTCGCTAACTTAAACCTCACTCGTAGCGTCGATCTGGAGAGTGTCCGTCGCGAGATCAGCATCATTTTGGCCGAACACCTGCATGAGATCAGCTATGAACGGCATGCATCTCCAGGACAAGAGTTCATCTTCTGCAAACCACGCCTGGTGGGATTCGGTAGCGGACGCCGGGCACACACTCTAAGCGACTTCGTCGAGATTCTGCGGGATGTCGATAGCGATTCGATTGGTTACCATCTCTTTACACCGAGGATCACCCCAGGGCGTGTGGCCAACGATTTCGCTACATGGTTCAGACAGTTAGGCCACGAGACTGTGGCACAACAACTCGATAACTTTGACCCGTATTTAAACAGTCTCGAAGACAATCGAGCCTACTTGCTTGAAATCATCGAGACGGATACCCACCGGCCGAAAACCCGAGGCATTCATGATTGAGGCTTATCGCGGCATAGCGCCGGACAGCACGCTCGCTGAATTGGCCACTTTAGCTGAGGCCCTCCAGGGTCGCACCCTGCACCATATCAATTCTACACGGAGCGGTGGAGGGGTGGCTGAACTTCTAGCCCGGTTGGTGCCCTGGACTCAGTCCCTCGGTATCGAAACCATCTGGGATGTAATCACCGGGAGTGACGAGTTTTTCGAAGTAACCAAGACGATGCACAATGCCTTGCAAGGGGCTGACATTGAGATCCCGCATAGTAACCTTGAGGTCTACTTACAATGTCTCCGGGATCATGCACCACGTCTGTCTCTGGATAGCGATGTGGTGATCGTCCATGACCCACAGCCCGCTTACCTAGTCGATTATTGCAATGTCGATCGCCGACGCCTGGTATGGCGTTGTCATATTGACCTGTCAAGACCGAACAGCCAGGCATGGGGTTTTCTGCGCCAAGCGGTCGGCAAATATGCTATGGCGGTCTTTCATGTGCCCCAATTTGCCCAGCAACTGCCGATCCCCCAGGTATTGATTGCACCATCCATCGACCCGCTTAGTGACAAGAATCGCGAATTGACCGACACGGAAATCACACGCGTTACCGACCGTTTCGGCATCGACCGCGCTCGCCCCATAGTCTTACAAATCTCCCGCTTCGATCGATTCAAGGATCCGCTCGGTGTAATCGCGGCCTACCGCCTGGTGTCGGAAAACTTCCATTCCCAACTGGTCCTGGCGGGAGGTAGTGCTGCAGATGACCCCGAGGGCCGACAGGTGCTGGCCGAGGTCCAAGAGGAGGCTGCAAGTAATCCGGGGATATTCGTACTCTCGTTGCCGCCCGGTAGCGACCTCGAAATCAATGCCTTACAGCGAGCTGCAACGGTTATTTTGCAGAAGTCCACGCGTGAGGGTTTTGGTCTCACAGTCACCGAGGGCATGTGGAAAGGTAAACCGGTAGTCGCCGGCGCCGTTGGAGGTATACCGTCACAGATCATCCACGGTGTTACCGGTTATCTGGTCCACTCCGTGGAAGGTACCGCTTTTCGCCTACGCCACCTCCTAAGCCACCCGCGAGCGGCGAAACGTATGGGAGACCAGGCCCGCGAGCAGGTGCGGAGACACTTTTTGACGACCCGCCATGTGCGCGACTACCTACTGCTAATGCTCATGGTGATACAGGGATGCCCCGACAGACCCATCCGGTTACCTATTAGAACCAAAACTCGCTAAAAGCGACCCAGCCTTACGCTCGCGAGGTAGTTCCTCACCCACTAGTGATATCCTGATTTTCACCATCCTCGGATAAACGCATATGCCACCGCAAATCTGGGCTATGTCTTCGGCTATCTGGCTCCGAGTGAAATTGGCGGTACAAACCACGAGAATACGGACTGGATTACCCAAGGATACCGCAATCCGGGTAGTCAGAGTTCGTGCCTTCGACATCGAACGATTGATCAGAACCCCTCTGAGCGCGCGGACAGGGTCACCGAGGGTCCCCCCAGTGCATTAATAAGCCTCCTCTGTCGCAGGGAACCAGTGTCGGGTGCGGTTACAAACCGAACAAACAGAGAGCATGACCGGTACCTCGATGAGAACACCCACCACGGTGGCCAGCGCAGCGCCGGAACCGGCGCCAAACAGCGCAATAGCCGTGGCCACGGCAAGCTCAAAGAAATTGCTTGCACCGATCAATGCTCCGGGGGCTGCGACAGAATACTGAACTTTAAACAGTTTCATCAGCCCGTAGGTCAGCGAGGAGTTGAAATAGACCTGTACCACGATCGGTATCGCGATCAGGAAAACGTGAAGGGACTTGCCTGTGATGTTGTCGGCCTGGAACCCAAAGATAAGTACTAAAGTGGCAAGCAGCGCAGTCATGCTTACCGGCGCAAACCGTGGCAGAAGGGTTTCCTCAAACCACGCCACACCCCGTTTCCGAATAAACCATGCCCTCAGCCCCACGCCCAACAACAGCGGAATGACAATGAAGATGGCCACGGCATAGAGCAGGACCTGAAACGGCACTTCCAAGGAGGCGGCACCGCTGACCAAAAAACGTACGATAGGTGCAAACAGAAACAACATGATCAGGTCGTTGACGGAAACCTGTACGAGAGTGTAAGCAGGGTCCCCGTCGCTTAAGTAGCTCCATACAAAAACCATGGCCGTACAGGGCGCAGCTGCCAGGATGATGACACCGGCAATGTACTGGTTCGCTTCTACGGGGTAATCCATGCCGCAAAGAGTTCACGAAAAAAAAGCCAGGCGATGAGCGCCATGGAAAATGGCTTTACCAGCCAATTGACGAAGAGCGTGATAAAAAGCCCTTTCGGTCTCTTGCCGACATCGCGAATGGCCCCGAAGTCGACTTTCATCATCATAGGGATGATCATTAGCGAGATGAGGACCGCAATCGGCAGGTTGATCTGGCTACCGTTACCAAATTCCAGGCGTCTCAGGCTGTCCATAACGTGAGGCAGACCTTTGCCGAGCAAGACTCCACCCACCATGCCGGCGGCCACCCAGATACTCAGGTACCGTTCAAAATAGTTCAATTTCTTTTCCGTTATTCGTGTCATCGTTTTTGCCTGACTTTGTTGCCCTGAATCTCCCGCAGCGCTGTAAAGCGTCCCGGCCGATCGACCATGTCTGGTTCGATCCAAGTCCACTTTTCATCTCCTCACTAATGGACTCGAAATTGCGCTGCCATCGGTTGTCCTCCATCCATGTCTGCCTAGCGATCAAGAAATTTGGGAACGGCCTCCGGCATAATGACGCGAAAGGTTTTGCAACGGCCACGCGCCACTGCCTGCCGCAACTTTTTTTTGTCCGTCGCGAAGTCCTCTACCGAACTGACAATATCCTTAATGGCTTTCAGCACGGCACGATGAACGGAATCCGCAGGGTTCGTAAGTGAATACAATATCCACAACCCATCGCGGCGATCTTCAATCAGCCCCGAATTTTTCAGGATCGCCAGATGTCGCGAAACCCTTGTCTGAGGACATCCCAACACAGACTCTATATCGCAAACACACATTTCACCTGCTTCAGAAAGCAAGTGAAGAATTCTCAGGCGTGTTTCATCGGAAAGGGTTTTGAACACTTTCACAATTTTCTTCATGTTTATCTCCGTATATACGCATTAATACATATATATACACTTTTTCCAAGCATGTCAAGGCTCTTTTTTCCCACTGGGCCACGTGTTCGCGCGTGAGCCAATACGCACTCCTGAACGGATGTATGTTTAACGGCTTAGTCAGCCTTGGAAGGATTAATCAAAAAACCAAGATCGGGATCATACTATCCTGTATCCCTCCGAGTCTGCCTTGAGCCAGCCTTTACCAGAAAACAGGAGAGTCATGAGATGGTCTTTCCTCTGTGGTTCTTCTTCCAGATGCCGAATTAAAAATAGGAGATCAATAGTTCGAACGATTAAGATATTCAATTTTTTGGCATGGTTGACCAGTTCTTCGGGGACCTCGGCCTCGATTCTCCCAGCTACTTCTCTAATGCAGCTATCGCTATTAATAAACAAAACAGCCGGCACGCACTCTGGGAGCCCCCGATTTTTTCTGTGCGAATGGAGCTGATCGAGGACCTTCTTTTCCATCCCTTGGTCCGTACTACCGGTCTCAAACATCAATAGTGGACCTTCCCCGTTGCACTTGATGATCACCCCCTCGTGGATTCTCTCTAACTCCACTTCAAAATCAAAAATACTCTCCAGAATGGCAATAATCGTGTTCTTCAAAGGCTGGCCGGAAC
>JBHHYU010000037.1:0-24521 GCA_046757725.1 Binatia bacterium | reverse complement strand
GTCACCGGGTAAAGTTGGCCCCATCACTCATCAGGGGGGATATTCTGAATCTGGAGCGAGTATTCCGGGAACTCGAAGCATCAGGGGCAGACTGCGTGCATATCGATCTTATGGATGGTCATTTTGCGCCTACATTGGGTTTCCCAGTGGAACTCGTCAAAGTTGTAAAGGATAAGTTTCGCATCCCGCTGGATATTCATTTGTTGGTTGAAGAGCCTGGTAAATTTGCCGACCTAATGCCCCTGGAGGCTACTGACCGGGTCTCGCTGCATATTGAAGCGGTGGAAGCCTCAAAGCTCCAGCAGACAATCAGGGTCTTTCGCCATAGCGGTGCACAGGTGGGCCTTGGATTGAAACTCGATACTCCCCTTGGTCTGTTAACACCGTGGCTCAATCAAGTGGATACGGTCTTACTTTTGAATATTCCACCAGGCGCCTATGGTGTCGCCTCAGGGCCTACGGCGTTTCAAAGGGTACAAGAACTTAAAGCCCTACAGAAATCTAGGTTTCCGAAACTCGAAATAGAGATCGATGGGGGGATTAATCAAAAAACGGTGGCAACCTTCGCACGCCTCGGTGCCGATATCCTGGTTTGTGGATCCATCGTCTTCCATCACCAAGGTGTTGAAGACTCAGTTTTAGAACTGCGAGACCTCTTGGAAAAGGAAAGGACGAAACTCTATGGGTAAGGGACAGACTCAGACGGAACATTACATCGACCTGTCACAACAAGTGGAACCGCGCTTTTATACGGAGCATCTGCCTATCGTCTGGAGAGCTGCCCATGACGTAACCATCGTGGATATCGAGGGGAAGGAATACCTGGATTTCACTTCGGGTATTTTTGTAGCGAACATAGGCCATTCTCGACCCAAATATGTGGAGGCGCTTACTTCCCAGGTTCAACGCTTGTTGACCTGTTATGATCGTATGAACGAACCCCGTATCAAACTTGCCCAACGACTGGTTCAGCTTCTACCTGACAACCTTAAAAAGGTTTATCTTCTCACTACAGGTACGGAGGCGGTGGAGGCGGCAGTCAAATTAGCCCGGTACTTTACCGGCAAGGCGGAGATCCTGTCGTTTTACATGTCGTTTCACGGTCGAACTAACTTTACACTGACACTGGGGGCAAAGAAAACTAGGAAGAAAGGGTTTGGCCCCTATTCCGGGAGTGTCATTCATGCCCCTTACGCGTATTGTTATCGGTGTCCCTTTGGTAAGACCTTTCCTGAGTGTGAGTACTTTTGTGTCGATCATCTGGATCTTGTCTACGATACCGAGTCAACCGATGATGTAGCCGCTTTACTCATCGAGCCGTACCAGGGAGCAGGCGGAACGATTATCCCTCCTCCCGGCTACCTAAAAAGGATCGAGCAATGGTGCAGAAAGAAGGGGATACTGCTCATTGTTGATGAAATCCAAGCCGGATTCGGTCGAACAGGCAAGCTCTTTGCCATTGAGCATGATGGGGTGCAACCTGACCTTCTCTGTCTGTCTAAAGGTTTAACTTCTGGCATTCCAGGTTCGGCAGTAGTTGGAAGTGCTGAAATTATGGATGCTCCAACCCCTGGTAGTATGTCAACTACTTACGCCGGTAACCCGTTGGCTGCGACTGCCGCACTTGCGGTCCTGGATATCCTGGAAGAAGAGGGGCTTGTGGAAAATTCATTCAAGCTTGGCAAGGAGGCCCTTGAAAGTCTCCAGGAGCTAAAGGATAGGTATGACTTCATCGGTGATATCAGAGGCAAGGGACTGCTCATAGGCGTCGAGATCGTTGCGAGTCAAAGCTCCAAAACCCCCGATCCCGCGCGGACACAGCAAATTGTCAATCAGTGCTTCTCTCGTGATGTTCTGGTGCTTGGACCTGATGGTTTTTATAAAAACGTTGTAGTGCTGGCTCCTCCGTTGATGATGACACGGGAGCAACTGCGAAAGGGTTTGTCGGTTCTGAAAGATGCGATAGCGGCGGTGAGCAAGACATGAATAAAGTCATTGTTCTAGTAGACTTTGATGGAACCATTACCCTCCGTGACACAAACGAATCCATACTGGAGCGGTTCACGGACGGTAAAACTTGGAAGGTCATCGAAGAGGACTGGGTGCAGGGTATCATTTCCTCAAAAGAGCATTTTCGGCGTCACTTCGACTTGATTAGGACGGATCTTAATTCGTTGGTTTCCTATGTCTATAACGAAAGCGCCATAGATCCGGCCTTTCCTAATTTTGTGAGATATTGTCGGGAGTCCAAAATAGACCTCATGATCGTGAGTGATGGGTTTAATGTCTTTATAGAGGCCGTATTGTCGCGAGAGGCGTTAACTTCTCTGCCGTTTATATGTAATAAGTTGGAACGTTCAAATGGTAGTTGGCATTTCGCCTTTCAACAAGACAACTATGTGGGGGACAACCGAGATTGGAAGCAAATCATTGTTGACCAGTACAGAGGCCTTGGTTACCGAACCGTATGTATTGGGGATGGGCTCTCTGATCGAGCAGCTATGATGGCGTCGGATGTAGCCTTTGTCAAAAAGGGAACCGGATTAGATGTCTGGTTTGAGCAACATGGAGTTGCCTGTACTCGCTTCGATTCGTTTGAAGATCTCCTTGTAATGGTACAGAAAAACCAACAGCTGAGATGTGAATAGGATGGCAACAACAAACTACTGGAGTGGTTTGGGAGCCAACCCCTTGGGAAACTACTTTTGCCGCGGGCCGGTTCAGGTCTTGGGCTATACCCCCAGAGACCGTCGAGAGAGGACATGATGCAGGGACCTTTTCTAAGACAACGCTTCTTGAATCCCCTGGTTGAGGTTCAGGAAGTTATCGAGCTGGCCTATCGATCCAATGAGTTT
This sequence comes from Binatia bacterium, assembly GCA_046757725.1. GTDB lineage: Bacteria > Desulfobacterota > Binatia > UBA9968 > UBA9968 > JBHHYU01. Next base: position 21,666 of record JBHHYU010000037.1, on the reverse strand, counting down.
TACCGCGAGAAGTGGCGGCAGGCCAAGTTACGACCGGAAGAGATAGAAGGCGCAGATGATCTGGTCCGGCTTCCCCTTACCACGAGCGAGGAGATCAAGGGAAAACCATGGATCTTACTGACGGTCCCAAGATCTAGGATATGCCAAATCCATGTTTCTACACCGCCCACAGCACCGCGGCTGTATATTCCCCTTTCCGAGGACGACCTGTACCGCGGCGGGATCCGGCCCTTTACTCGGGGCACTTCCTTTTCCCCTCCCGTCCCAATGATCATCAGTGAGGAACAAGTTGTCATCAATGCCTTGCCGTATGAGATGAGTGATATCGCCCTGCTCTTTCATCGTATCTTGCAAAACGGGGTCGGGGCGGGCGTCGTGCCCGTCGGTAAAGGGGGATTCTACTCTTTTGCTGAAAAGAGCCTTCAAATTACAAGGGACTTGAAGGCAGATCACATCATGACAACCCCCTCCTATGCCATCTACCTTGCTCATAAGGCGCACGAGATGGGGTATGAGATGGGAAGAGATTTACAGCCGAAGTCCCTATGGCTCATGGGAGAAAGCTGTTCCCCCAACCTTCGCAGACGCATTGAGGCATTGTGGAGGACGCAAGCTTTCCTTGCCTTGAGCTCTCTCGAGGCGGGACCCATAGCTTTAGAATGCCAAGAAAAATCTGGGCTCCACGTGGCGACGGGATACATCTACCCTGAAATCATTCCAATGTCCGATTCCGGCTTGACGCTGCCGGAAGGAGCCGGCGAGATTGTGATCACGGTTCTTTGGCGTAAGTCTTCGCCGGTGGTTCGGTACAAGACCGGGATAATGGGCTGCCTTGAAGACGCCCCCTGTCCCTGTGGGCTTGATTCTCCACGGATCCTCTGCTTGGGAAACCGGAGAGAATTTCTCGCCCTGGCCGGCTCCAGGGTGTCCCTTCTCGAAATAGAGGATTGCCTTATGGAGCTTCCGGATATCAGTTCCTGGTACCATCTGAGGCCCGAGGGAGATAGTTTAACGGTTTTAATCCCTGCTGGAATGAGCCCAGGGAAGCGAGAAGAGCTTAGGCAGAAGGTAGAGGCAAATCTACAAGCGAGGCTCCGGCTTTCCCTATCCGTTAAAATCCAAGAACACTCCCGAGCTTACCAAGGGGGGGATTGGGAGCGTGTTCTTGCGACCTGAGGTGTAGAAATGATCATTGATGCCCACGCACATGTTTTACGCGATAGCTACGGTAACAAAGAGGTCCTTCTATCCCAGATGAGTGAGGCTGGGATCGACAAAGCAATCCTTGTGCCGGGGGGCATGGTCGACCAACGCAAAATGACTGCGTATCTCCTGCAGCGGGCGCAACCAAAGGGGGATCCCATCCCCAACGACGTGGTCGATGAGCTAGTCCAGGAACACCCGGACCGCTTCCTAGCGTTCCATTGCGTGAACCCACACCAAGGAAAAAAAGCCGTGGAAGACTTCCGACAAGCTATTAAGCACGGCAAGAAGGGACTTAAACTCGCACCGATGGTTCATCGTTTTTCTCTTGCCTCCGAATCCGTTAAGGCGTTGGCCGAGACATGCGCGGAGCTTGGGGTCCCATTCTATACCCATGTGGTTTTTCATCCCGACGCCTCCACGGAAAAGGTCGTGAGCTTGGCCAACGAGTTTCCCCACACAACCATTATCTTGGGTCATATGGGTTTACCGCCGGCTGACGATCAGGCGGTGGAGGCCGCGGCTAAAAATGACAATATTTTTCTAGAGACCTCATCAAGCTCTTATCTCATTGTGAAAGAGGCACTCCGCCGCCTGGGCTCAAGTAAGATCATCTTCGGGTCGGATTTTCCCCTGTATCATCCACATTTGGCACTGGAAACGATTCGCCTTCTTCTCAAAGGAGACGATTTCGAGCGGGTCACGAGCAGGAATATCCTAGCTATGCTTCCAGCCTAGTCCTCGCTATGGAACCTTCTTATCCTGAATGGGGCCAGTTCAGCTTCCCGGGAGATGAGAACGGTTGTCTCCTTATTCACGGCCTGACGGGGAGCCCGAGTGAGATGAGGTATCTGGGAGAGAGGCTTTACGCTGCCGGCTTCACGGTGAATGGAATCCTCTTAGCGGGTCACGGTACGACGATTGAGGATTTAAAAGGGAAAACATGGCGGGACTGGTACCAATCGGTGAAGGATGGTTATGAAGAGCTGCAAGGCTCCTGTAAAAGAATATTCGTGTCCGGCATCTCCGTAGGGGCCCTCCTTGCGCTGGTCCTGGCACTTGACGCAAAAAATGATATTACCGGCATCGCATCTCTCTCTGCAGGATTCTTCTTTGACGGTTGGAATACCCATGCCTGGCAGAGGTGGCTGGTGCCTCTAGTGATTTATACGCCTCTCAAGTACTTTGTTAATTTTCCTGAGGGAGAACCGTACAGCGTCAAGGACGCGTCAGTAAGATACGCGCACCGCGGTTATCCCGTATATCCAGGGGTTACCATAGCCGAGCTTTATAAACTAGCCCGAGTCGTAAAACGAAGCCTTCCCGCTATCCAGGTGCCCGCCCTTATGGTCCATGCTCGAGACGATGATACCCATAGCTTGAGAAACGTGGATTTTATCGAAAAACAATTGGGTTCGAAGATTAAAGAGAAAGTGATCTTAGAGAATTCTTATCACGTGGTCACTGTGGATTTTCAGAAAGATAAGGTTGCGGATGAGATTGTCCGGTTTTTTAAACAGCTGATACCAGGCTCAATGGGTAAGGGTCTCTGAGTTTCTCGGAAAGAAACATTGAGGTTTGTAAAGATTCAAACGGTTAATTCGAAGGGCACATGATTGGGAAAAAAATTCGGCTTGCAAGAATTCTAAGACGCGATCTCCGAACCACCATCATGGCTGTGGACCATGGTATCACCTTGGGACCTATTTCCGGGATCAAACACTGGAGAAATCTAATCACTTCGTTGAGGGAGGCCAAACCGAATGCCCTTCTTCTCTACCGGGGCGCCGTCCTGGCGGGCCAATGGGAACCTACTTGGCCCTGGGGGATGATCATACATCTATCGGCCTCTACCACCTTTTCTCCCGATCCGGATGCAAAGGGGATTGTGGAAACCGTTCAGGAAGCCGTTAAGATTGGAGCCGACGCCGTATCGATTCACGTAAACCTGGGTTCTGCGACCGAGGCCGAGATGGTGAAGGATCTAGGAACTATCTCAACTCAGTGCCGGGAGTGGGGTATGCCGCTGATAGCCATGATGTATCTTCGTGGCCCTAAGATCAGAGACCCCTTCGATGCGAAAGGTATAGCCCATGCGGCCCGAGTGGGCGCAGAGATGGGAGCGGATCTGGTCAAAGTGAACTATTCCGGAAGTCCGGAGTCTTTTCGTGAAGTGGTAGAGGGATGCTTTGTGCCGGTTATTATTGCGGGGGGAGATAAAAGGGCGAGTGAAAGAGATGTCCTCCGCATGGTTAAAGAAGCGCTGGACTCCGGTGCCGCCGGTGTGTCCTTCGGTAGAAATATCTTTCAGTACCCCAAACCTGTCGCGATGCTAAAAGCTATTAACCGTGTGGTTCACGGTAGTGGGACGGTGGATGAGGCTATGGAATGCTTCAAAGAATGAACGAGCTAAAGGAGAGGTCTTCAAAATGAAAGCGGGGAATCCGCAGATCTGGTACAATATCGCTTCCGAAACGGGTCTCAGTGCATCCCTCTTATCTCTGGTTTTCAACAGCCCCATTCATTGCATCTTAGCGAACCCGGCGCAGATCTCCGGGCTCAACCCCCCCACTCACATCAAAATCGCCTGCACGGTTCGGACGGATCAGGAACTTGCAGAGGCTACACGCAACGCCCATATCATCGTCTCCTCATCAGAAGAACTGCTGACTCGGGCCAAAAAAAAAGGGTTCGCCACCGCCTACTATGGGACCGTCAAAGATGGCCCATCCTTAGATGAATGCCGGGCGATGAGGGGGCATGCGGATTACCTAGTGGTAAAACTCCTTGACGAGACGAATATACCTTTAGAGCTCATCTTGGCCGAGGCCCAAAACTCCAACACCGTAATCATTAAGGAGGCAAAAAACTGCCAGGAGGCGGTGGTCACCCTGGGAGTCATGGAAAAGGGGTCTGATGGGATACTCTTTTCCTCGGCGAGCGTTCAGGAGGTTGTTGAACTCAAAAACAAACTTATAGAGATCCAGGAATCCGACCTTTCGCTTTCAGAGGCCGAGGTGGTAACGCTAAAACACGTTGGTCTAGGACACCGAGCCTGTATCGATACTACGTCTCTTATGGGAATGGATGAAGGAATGATTGTTGGTTCCACCTCTCAGGGTGGGCTCCTCATTTGTTCGGAGGTTCATCCTTTGCCTTACATGAACACACGTCCATTTCGGGTCAATGCGGGTGCTGTTCATTCTTATGTATGGGCTCCCAATGGTGTCACCGAATATATGACGGATCTGAGGGTGAGTTCTAAAATCCTCGCGGTTACCACCCAGGGTAGGGCTAGACCCGTGGTTACCGGTCGGGTTAAAATAGAAGTTAGACCTTTGCTGCTTCTTGAAGCGAGAGTTCAAGAGACTACGGTTAATGTTATTCTCCAGGATGACTGGCATGTGCGTGTGTTTGGAGCGGATGGTAAACCCAAAAATTGCACGACCCTTAAGCCTGGAGATAGACTGCTTGGCCACATCTGTGAGCCTGGAAGGCACGTCGGCATTAAGATCAACGAGACCATCCTCGAGGTGTAGTCGAACCCCCGGACGCGGTTTTCGACTATTCCTATCGGCCGCGAGAGGCTCTCCTGTGCCTCTCGGATCTTCAACAAATGATGACTGACTTGAAAGAAAAGGTTGCCGTTGACCTTCGAGGTCTGACCAAGCGGTACTCGGACGGTACGGTGGCGAATCGGGAAATCGACCTGGAGATATACCGAGGAGAAGTCCTTTCGATTCTTGGCCCCAATGGAGCGGGGAAAACCACCCTGGTAAGACAGATAACCACCGAACTCAACCCCACCTCCGGCTCCATCAGCGTTGCGGGTATAGATCCCCTTCGAGAGCCGCTTAGGTCAAAGCGATTGATGGGTATTATACCCCAGGAAGCTACGCTGTTCTCTCATCTGAATGTGCAGACTCACCTTTATTATTTTGGCCGGCTAAAAGGTCTCTCGCGTGAAGAAAGCCGGCGGGAAGTGGACCGATGGATCTCAAAGCTCTCCCTCGACGAATACCGCCGGAAACAGATCGCCTACCTTTCAGTAGGGACAAGGCGGAAAATCTTGGTAGGTTTAGCCCTGATGGGCGATCCGCCGATACTCATCCTGGATGAACCTACGACGGGCTTAGATCCTGCGACTCGCCGAGACGTCTGGAGGCAGATCCGGCATTCAAAAGAGCAGGGGAAAACGGTCATCTTGACAACGCATTATCTTGAAGAAGCAGAAATTTTATCCGATCGGATCGGTATTTTGCTGAAAGGAGAAATCAAGGTTCACGGGACACTGGAAGAAATCTATCGCCTTGTACCCAAGAGCTATAGTCTTGTCTACTACGGTGGGGAGAGGGATCAAGACGGGAGGGGCAAGAAAAAGTACGTTCATAGGGAGTCTGACTTTGAAGCTGTTCGAAGGATTACCGAGGAGAAGAAGCTCGAAGAATACTCCATAAAGCGCATCTCTCTGGAAGATATATACTTGGAGCTTACCGGAGATGGCCTGGAGGAAAATGATTAGCAAGATCTTCGTAGATATTGGCCTTATAGCAGGTATCTACTACCTCCAGTTTAAGGATCAGATCGGAAGATACCTCTTCTTTGGATTCTTGATCCCCGTAGGGGTCTTTTTCATTGCCACGGCGGCCACCAGTAGAGAGCCGGCATTCCACCTACGGTTTTTCACGGCCTCCATTCTCCTTTCATTCTCCATGCTCACCATCATGTGGTTGGGCTCTATCATTATAGAAGATCGTTTTTTTGGACGGCTCAAGCTTTTTATCACGGCCCCGGTGTCTCCTATCTCTTATGTCTTGGGCATTCTGGTCTATGCCTGTACTCTCGGACTCATGACCGGTTCCGCTCTTATCCTGTTCGCTTACATCTATGGAATTCCGGCTCAACCTCATCTCCTTGAGTTGGTGACTCTAGCCGTCTTGACCGTCAGTGCGTTCACCGGCGTCAGTATTGTTGTGAGCCAGTATGCTAAAAATTTGCAAACGGGTAGTGTCCTCGCTGACTCGACCAGCATCAGTCTGATCTTTTTTGCTCCGGTGTATTACCCTATAGAAGAGTTGCCAAAAGGCATGCAGGTTATAGCGTCGCTTTTTCCCACGACCTACGCCGCTACCGGAATTGCCGACGCCCTATCCGGCAGAGGGGTTAGCGGAACGGACCTGCTAGCGCTGCTGATGATCTCTGCCATAACCCTGACACTGGCCGTTTACTTTCTCCGCTGGAGAGAACCTTAGGGGTCGGTCCCGGAAAGCAGGAATTGCATTTTTCTAGGGAGGTGGATTATGTATATAGCGATCGGTTCAGACCATGCAGGGTTTTCCTTGAAACAGGACCTCGCGTCCTACCTGGAAGATTTGGGTCACACGGTTTTGGATCTGGGCTCGCACAACGCGGAGCCCGTCGATTTTCCCGATTATGCTGAGGTGGTGAGCCGTGCAATTCAGAGAGGGCAAGCTGAGCGGGGCATCTTAATCTGTGGCAGCGGCGTAGGGGTTTCCGTGGCCGCCAACAAGATACCTGGGATCCGGGCGGGGATCTGTCACGACATCTATTCCGCGCATCAGGGTGTAGAACATGATGATATGAACGTACTGGCGATGGGTGCCCAGATTATCGGCCCGGCGCTGGCACGCGAACTGGTCCGGGCTTTCTTGGGTGCGAGGTTTTCCGGCAAGGAGCACCACCGTCGGCGGGTTGAAAAAATAAAGGCCTTGGAGGCCCGCTATGCGGGCCGAGGCAGAGGACCTCTGCCTAAAGAAGAGTAAAAGCCATGAGCCTGTTGAAAGTACTGCAAAATGACGGATAAACTATTCGGGCCTAGTTTGGCCGTGGCTTGATCACCAGCGGCAAAGGGCAATTTTGGTCGGCGCAGGCAAATGACGCCGGCAAGCCAATCGCCTCAGATCTGTTGGCAAAAGCGAGCGACAGGGTGTGTGTCGCTCGCTTTGATCATGACACATGGGACGTTGGCTTGGGCCATCGGATCCGTCCGATGGAAGAAACCCTAGAGGAACTTAAGAATGCTTCGACTGTTTGACAGGATCATCTTAATGCAACCACCGGAACGGGCGGCAAAACTTATCCAGGCGCTACCGCCGTCACTGTACAGATACAAAAGGAACAAGGCTTTGAGAAATTCGTTGCGCTTGGCGGCCGGTCGGGCAAAATTTTATAAGGACAAGTTCTCTCTTCATCGGATTAATATCGATCGGGTCCGGTCGCCCGGAGACTTGGGAGATCTCTTTACCACGGCCGATGATCTCTTGAACACGCCTCAAGAAGAGTTTCTCTGTGCGACCCCTCAGCTTGCCTTCGAAACTGCCGGTACCTCCGGCAAGAACAAAAGGCTCTTTTTTCGGTATGATGAGTTTGAACGTGCGGCGCGTCGAGCCGCCATTCGTTTCCCGGCGTTAGGAATCAGCTGGGAAGACCGCATTCTCAATACCTTTGATTTCTCCTTTTGGTTTCCGGGGTGCTTCATACAGCGGGTCCTTCCCTACACAGGGTGCTTTAGTATCACAGTCGGCAAGATTGATCCGATCGAAGTGTATCGGCGTATGGGAGACTACCACTTCACAGTCCTTTTCGGAGAACCCACCTGGATGGTTCAGTTGACGGAGCTGGCTCAGGAAAAAGGGAAGGCCTACCCCCTGCGGTTGGTCGTTGGCAGCGGCGAAATGCTGACGGAGCGGGCGAGGAGCTGGGTCGAGAACACCTGGGGGACCTCCTTCCTTATGGCCTATGCCAGTGTTGATGCCGGGACCTTCATGGGAATAGAGTGCGAAAAGAAACAAGGATACCATTTAAACCAATTGGAGCTCTTCGTAGAGATCATTAACCCTGATCGGGAAGGCTACGGAGAGGTGGTTTTTACCACTCTCACCCGTTCCACTATGCCCCTGATAAGGTACCGGACGAAGGACATCGCCCGCCTCATTCAGGAACCTTGCCCTTGTGGTCGCCCTGGTTCTAGGATTTCAAAAATTGTTGGCCGGTCTGATGAGATGATCGTTTTCGGGGGCGGCAACATTCAGCCATCCTTTTTTGATCAGGTTTTAAAAGAGGTGCAGGAAATAACAGACGATTGGCAGGTTGCCGTGCGCCATGAAGGTGTTAAGGAAGTGCTGGAGTTCCGCCTCGAGCTAAAGGAAAATGGGGTTTCTTCGAGTTCTATCTCCGACCAGATTCGTAAGGCTATCGAAGACGTCTTTCCCGACATGTGGAGGAACTACACAAAGGGAATGTATAATATAGTGTTTGTCTATCACGCTAGGGATACTCTAAGAGAAAAGAGAAAACTCCGGAGATTGGTGGATGAGCGGGAAGAAATCACTGCCACTCGCCAATGATGACCGAGGATGGTGGGGGGGTAAACTTCGGGGAAACCATTTTCATTATTCTCGAAACTCACCCCGGTTAATGCGCATTGACATCTGGAGAAGTCATTAAAGCCGTATGACACGGAAACGCCTCGTACTGCTCGGGTTACTTTTAACTTCAATCGTTCTGCTGTTTGTCGTCCCGCGTGTCTACCGCTGGATGGATCGCTCGGGGAATGGTGAGGTGATTGGCTTTCAATTGCAAGAATCGGCTCGTTCTCTCGGCATCGACTTTGTCCATGAAACCGCCCGGTTTGATCCTCGATTGAATAACATCAACCCATGGTTGGCGGGCCTGAGTGGTGCCTCTGCAACGATCTCAGATTTCAATAGCGACGGCTGGCCGGATATTTACGTCACGAACAGCCGGATTGGTTCCAAAAACCGCCTTTACCTGAATCGGCAAGGAACGGGGTTTAACGAGGTTGCTGAAACCGCAGGAATCGCTGATGTGAACAGGACGGGCACGGGTGTATCCACAGGCTCGGCATGGGGAGACTATGATAATGACGGAGATGAAGATCTCCTACTTTACAAGTGGGGCAGGCTCGATCTTTTCCGTAACAACCGGAATGGAACGTTGACAAGGGTCACGAACAAAGCGGGACTTGGCGACTGGATTTACGCCAGCAGCGCTATCTGGTGGGACTTCAATCGTGACGGCTGCCTGGATATCTATGTGGGCGCCTATTTTCGTGCAGAAAACGATCTCTGGCACTTAAAGACCACTCGCATCATGCAAGAAGACTTCGAGCGATCACGGAACGGGGGCCGGAACAAGCTCTACGAACAGGTTAAGACCGCCAAACGTTGCCAGGGGACCTTTAGAGAAGCTTCGCAACGTTACGGCCTGGGTCACACAGGGTGGACGTTTACGGTTGCGAGTGCGGACATCGATGGCAACGGGTATGCGGATCTCTATGTGGCTAACGATTATGGACCGGATGCATTGTTCCTCAACGTGGATGGCTCGCATTTCAAGAAGATAGTCGAGCACCACGGTATTGGAGATGATACCAAAAAGGGAATGGGGGTTGCCTTTGGAGACTTTAAAAATTCCGGCCGACTTAGCATCTACGTGACCAACATCATTAAGCCGGGATATCTGATAGAAGGCAACCTGCTTTGGGAAAACCTCGGAAATGGTCAGTTTCGCGATGTTGCATGGGAACTCGGAAGCGCCGATGGGGGCTGGGGTTGGGGAACCCAGTTTGGTGATTTTAACAACGATGGATACCTTGATATTTATTGTGCAAACGGTATGGTATCCGGCAAGCCTGGGAGCGAGTATTGGTACGATCTGTTTAACATGAGTATTGGCGTTGATCTCATCCTGGAAGATGCCGCCACATGGCCGCCTATGGAGCAGAAAACTTGGTCGGGATACCAACTTTCTCGGGTTTTCTTGAACGACGGCAGAGGGAGATACCGTGATGTGGCCAAGACAGTTGGTGTCACAGACCGCTTTGACGGACGTGGCGTCGCGCTGGCCGATCTTGATCGCAATGGAACCTTGGACGTCATTGTGGCAAACCAGAGGGGCCCGCTCCTGGTTTACCTGAATCATGTCGAACCTAGCAAGAAGTGGATCCGGTTCCGGCTGCGAGGGACTCAAAGTAACCGAAACGCAATTGGCGCCAGAGTGACTCTCTACTGGAACGATCAAATGCAGGTTCAAGAAAACAACGGTGGTACAGGGTACGCAAGCCAGAGCGAAAAGGTCCTGCACTTTGGCTTGGGTCGTGACCCGGAACTCCATCGTGCCGAGATCCGCTGGCCGTCCGGAAGGACACAGGTCCTCCGCGGTCTGAAACCAGACAAGGTAATTATGGCTACGGAGCCGAAATGAGCGGTGTCCCGTCTGGAAGAGGGGTCGTGAAACTAAATGCACTGATCTGCGGCGCAAGTGGTATGGATACCCAAAGAGATCTAGGGAACCAAGGGTTTAAGTGGTACGAGCCACGGTATCTATCGACTGGCTTCCAAACGTTAATTCTTGTTGTGGGCCACGTCTGGCTCGGCCTATTGGAAAGTTGGGCACAGCTTGCTACGGCTCTGATTTTCAGCCTTGCCACCGAGAGTTTACTGAGTTGGTCGTACCGCGGGAAATGGCCCAATCCTATCAGTGCCTATATGACAGGGGTGAGTATTGCTATCCTTGTACGGTCGCCGGCCTGGTGGCCTTACGCTATAGGAAGTTTTCTTGGTATTCTTCAGAAATACTCGGTCCAATTTCGCAATCGACACCTGTTTAATCCCTCCAACTTCGGCTTTTGCCTACTCTTGCTTGCTGTACCTGAATCGGTGGCAGCCCTGAGCAAGCAGCTTACTAACCTACCAGGTGTGGTGATTGTTCTCTTCCTGTTCGGTTTCGTGGTCATTGGTCGTTTGGGCCGGTTAGACACCGTTTTTACTTACCTAGGTGTGTTTACACTCCTGGGCCTCCAGCGCAGCGTTATGAATGGTACTCCGTTTGCGAGTGAGGTAGCGCCCATTTTAGGCCCGGTCTACCAGATCTTTACTTTTTTTATGATCACAGACCCGCGAACGACGCCGCCCACCCGGAGCGGTCGAGTCGCTTATGCCTTTGCTGTTGCCGTTACCGAGGGATTGCTTCGACTCCTAAGAAACCAGAATGCGCCGTTTCTCGCTGTATTTATTGTGACCCCGATTGCGGTCATTTGGGAGGTCTTGGCAAGTAGGTCGAAACAGGAGCTCTGAAACTTCCGTTAGCTTTTGGGAGCCGTCTCGGTGGGCACCTCAGGCAGGGACTTTTCTTTCTTCGATAGATGTTCCAATCCAACCGCGCTCACATCCCGCCGCACGAGGCGCCCCTCTTTGTAATAAGACCAAAGATCCACTGCCCCGTCACTGTTGAGGTCTCGCTCTTCCTTCAAAACGACTTTGTCCGTCTGACTCGTGTCATAGGTTGTCCAGAGGTCTATTTTTCCATCCCGATCGATGTCTTTTTCCACCTTGGCGAGGTGGCCATTCTGATATAGAGCTCGATACGCCGGTTGCCCATCCCCATTGTCGTCTCGCTCTTCCCTGGCGATCTGGTCGTCTTTGTAATAGTAGACAGTATCCGGCGTACCATTCCCCTGGGTATCTACCTCGCGCCGCGCAAGCTTTCCTTCATTGAAGCTGCTCCAGGTGTCGACCTTCCCATCCCCATTCGTGTCTTCTTCCTGACGGATAATCTCTCCCGGCTTACGGGGGTTATAGTAAATAAAAAGGTCCAGCGTCCCATCTTGGTTAATGTCTCTAGCGTCGACATTTTTGAAACGATGTCTTGGTTGGGAGGAAGATGTCTCTCTTTTGCTAAGAGACGCAATCGGTCCAGGATGTGAGCTCGTTGAGACCGTTGGCGCGCTCTTGCTCTCCTTAACCGCCCCTTGAGCCACCTGAGTTGTCTGGAGCTTCTCTTTGGGTTTAGCGTCTGCCGGCTTTACCGGTGTTTCGAGTTGAGCTTCCAGTTTCCTTTGGTGTTCCATCTCCTTTTCAATTTGGGCTTCCAAGGTCTTATCTTTTTGCTGTTCCGACTGTATCTGGGCGTTGAGTTCGGCATAATGAGCATCGGCAGTGAAAAGTCCGAACAGCCCACCAAAAATTAGACCTACCCCAGCTCCGTAAGGTCCGGCGACGGAGCTTCCCATGGCCATCCCCTGCATGACTTTGTCCCAAACGTATTGCCCGCGCTGGCCACCACTCACCGGAGGGGGTGATTGGGTGCCGCCGGCAGGGGTGCTCCGAGGTTGAGGCAGTGTTCCTGTACCTGGGTTAGCAGACGATTGGGGAACCGAACCCGGAGGATACTGTACGGGAACAGGATCACAACCTGCTGCGAGGTAACAACAGACCAATACCCAAACCAGCTTACCTCTAGCCATTATTTATCTCTCTGCGGCCCTTAAGGTTGCCTGGGTAGCAGCTATCTCCCTACGGGTCTCAATCATACCGTTCCGACTCCCGAGTTCTTCTTGGACTGAGGTAAAGGGTAGGGCCGGTTTGTTAGGCTTCACTTCCGCTACCTGCTTTGTTTCCGCAACTTTGCCTTTTCTGAAGATGTAGCGTGCGTCAATCTTCCCGTTGAAATTCAGATCTTCTTCTTGCTGGACGCGCCGGCCAAGTTGATAAACCACCCACACATCTACTTGCCGATCGCGATTGGTGTCAGCCTCCTGCCGCACTTTTTCTCCCTTCTCATAGAACACCCGCAAGTCAAAATATCCATCGCCATCGGTATCCGTCTCTTGTTGAACAACTTTATTGTCCCTAAACAAATACAGTGTATCAAACTTTCCCTTACCTTTACCATCCCTGAAGCGCCTTGCTAAGGTTCCCTTCGTAAAAAGATCGAGGAGATCAAACTGTCCGTTTCTCCGGGAACTTTCTTTCCTTCGCACCAGTTCCCCTTGGGAGAAGGTAAGGATCCGATCCGGTTTTCCGTCTTTGCTGAGATCCTCTTCCTGTCGCTCCAGATAGCCGCCGTGATAATAGCCCACGATGTTTGCTTTCCCATCATGGTTTTTGTCTATCTCTTTTTTGACGAGCTCTTTACGTTCAAAATAGGACCAGGTGTCTATTCTCTCATCGCTGCTGGTGTCCTCTTCGATTCGGCTTATCTCCCCTTCATTAAAAAAAACCACCCGCTTGGGCGGACCGTTGTTATCTCTGTGTTCCTCGCTACGAACGGGTTTATTATCCTTATAGCTCACCAAGACGTCAGGTTTACCATCACCGTTGGTATCCTGTTGCTTGCGTTCAATTTCGCCCTTTCCATTATAATAATACCAAACATCTACCTGGCCATTCCGCCTTGTAGAAACCTCTTGCCTCGCTAATTTTCCCCCCCCATAAAAAAGAGTCATGTCCGGCTTCCCGTCGAAGTTTTCATCCTGTTCGACGCGTTTGCTTCTACCCTGTTTGTCGTAATAGATCCACCGGTCCATTTTCCCATCGCCGTTGGTATCCCTTTCCTGGTGAGCGATATTTCCGCTCTCGTCATAATAGAAACGCGCTACCGGCTGTTGGCCGTTGGCTAGCCCATACCATAGCGTTCCTCCCAGGAGAGTTAGGCACGACCATTTTCTTATAGTCTCTGGCTTCATCGTGTTCTTCTAACCCCTATATCAATCGTGAATTTAAAACCTAGATCTTTGCCGGCGAGGGATTGAAGGCTCGCCGGGATGGGGGGAAAGGGGGAAGCACGTTTCATGGCTTCAACGGCAGTCCTACTCAGCCTTGCATTTCTGGAGTCCAAAACCTCAACCCGAAGCAGTTTCCCCGCCCTGTCAAGGGCAAAACGAAGGTAGACCTGATGACTTCCGGAGATGCCTTTTGGGTACTTCCAGACCGATCTCACTCTCCTCTCAATCATTTTGAAATATGGGGCAAAGTCCGGGCTGGATACGGCCTCCAGGCCCTTAGACCCTCCCAGGGCTACCCGTGGGGCGCTCTCTCCCCGACGCAACGTTTTGGGTAAAGAAGTTCCTTGCGCCGGTATCTCCGCCAGCAGGGGAGCTACTTGAGTCGCCACAGATACTTGACTACCCTCCGACGGGTGCGTTGGAAGCTGAACCAATTGTTCAACCGGCTCCCCAGCGAGGCCGGTCACTTTTTCACTGGGCGTCTCTGCTAAGACTTTGGGCGCCGGAAGCAAAGGCTTGGGCTTCGGTGCCGGGGGGACGGATTTTGGCTTCGTTTTTGTGAGAGACGGAGAGGGGCGCCGTTTAATCTTGGCGATTTTCTTGGGTTTCGCCTTCCTAGACGATGGAGAGGGGCGCCGTTTAGGCTTAGCAATTTTATTTCGCTTTTTAGTGGGTTTCCCCTTTTCTGCTTGGGATGGCTTCCCGAGATCAAACATGCGGATGAGAATAGGCTCTGGTTTCTTTAGTCGTGGAGTGGCGACACTCAACCGCATTAAGAGAAAAAGAAGGATGAGATGGAAGAGTAAAGAAAGCAAGAAAACCGAATCTAAATCAATCGTAGGGCCAGGGCGTACACTCACAGCGTCGCGCCGCTTCCTGAAAAGGCCGCCGTAATTTAGAATAAGGGGATGGGCTTCCAGGCGAGCGAGCCAACGATGGTTCCAGCTTTGCATCCTGCCCCAGAAACTTCGTTCCTTCCTTTCTATTTTGGCCAGCACCGTTTCTAAAGAGGCAGAAAATTGGGGCCTGTTCTCCATCGGTCAATCCCAAAGTATTTATTCTATCATTTCTACTTTTTAGGTAAAGCGGTATACTCTCTTCTGCTGGGAGCTGGGCTTATTTTTTCGCCTCTGTGATGTAAAGTCAATTGCCATAAGGAGAGATACCATGGCTCAAAAATCGCTTCGGCTCAAGGTGGCCGGTGCCCAACAACCGGACGTCGGGAAAGGAATTGTCCGCATCCCCATTGAAGAGATCCAATCTCTGGGTATCGAGCAAGGGGACGTCATTGAGATTCAAGGAAAAAGGCCCACGGCAGCCGTTGCTGTTACCGCTTATCCGGAGGATGAGGGGATCGACATCGTGCGCATGGATGGCCTCATCCGTGCTAATGCCAAGGTCGGGATCGGCGATCCCGTGGAGATCAGAAAGGCGAACTGGAAAAAGGCGGACAAAGTCAGCCTTGCTCCGGCTAAAGAGGGACTACGAATTGCAGGTTCCGGAGAGGGACTCAAACCGACCTTGCTTTACCGCCCTCTGGTACAGGGGGATCTCATATCAACGACTATATTTAATCAACCAAGGCGGTCGTTCCCTACGAATTTCTTTTCAGACGATTTTTTCCACGGTTTCTTCGAGTCGCCTGCCTATGGCCTCATGGAGATCCGGCTGGTGGTAACATCTACGGTTCCCAAAGGAATTGTCCGAGTTTCCGAGGAGACCCAAATCGAGCTTATGCCGGAGTATACCGAGGCCAAGGAACGGAAGATCGTCCAGGTAACCTATGACGACCTAGGGGGGATAAAATCCGTAGTCGAGAAAGTGCGTGAGATGATCGAATTGCCTCTCAAACACCCGGAGTTGTTTGATCGATTGGGTATCGATCCACCTAGGGGTGTTCTCCTTTATGGAGCCCCAGGCACAGGAAAGACCCTTCTTGCCAGGGCTGTGGCTAACGAGTCTGCAGCCTACTTTGCAGCTATCAACGGTCCTGAGATCATGGGCAAATTTTACGGCGAGTCAGAGGAACGACTCAGACAAGTTTTTTCCGAGGCGGAAAAAAATGCTCCGGCGATCGTTTTTATCGACGAGTTGGATTCCATTGCGCCTAAACGAGCCGAGGTGACCGGGGAAGTCGAGCGTCGGATTGTAGCTCAGCTCCTTACCCTTATGGACGGTCTCAAGGCAAGGCACGGTGTAATCGTCATCGGTGCGACCAATCGGGTGGATGCGGTCGACCCCGCTTTACGGAGACCCGGGCGCTTCGACCGGGAACTCGAGATCCGTATCCCGGATGAGTCCGGCAGGCGAGAAATCCTTCAGATCCACACCCGCGGCATGCCTTTAGGAAAGGATATCGAGCTCAACAGGATTGCCGGAGTGACTCATGGATACACCGGCTCAGATATTGCTGTCCTGGCTAAAGAAGCAGCCCTTGCGGCACTGAGAAGGCTCCTCCCTACTCTGAATCTGGAGGAAAAAACGATATCTCCCCAAGTGCTGGAAAAGCTGGTAGTCAACCGTGACGACTTCGAGCAGGGGCTCAGGGAGGTTCAACCCTCCGCCCTTAGGGAGATCGTTGTCGAAATCCCCAATGTCCGGTGGGAGGATGTGGGCGGGCTTCGTGAAGTCAAGCAGGTTCTCCACGAAATGGTCGAGATACCTCTCAATCACCCCGATTCCTTTACTCGCTTGGGGATCAGATGTCCTAAGGGAGTCCTCCTTTACGGGCCGCCAGGAACCGGGAAAACCATGGTCGCAAAGGCAGTTGCGACCCAGGCGGGGGCCAATTTCCTGACCGCTAAGGGAAGTGCCTTGCTCTCAAAATGGTACGGGGAATCCGAGAAAAAGGTAGCCGAGTTTTTTCACCGGGCGAGGCAGGTGACCCCGGCAATTCTTTTCTTCGATGAATTGGATTCGCTGGCCCCAATACGAGGAAGTTCCATGGGGGAACCTCAGGTGACGGAGAGGTTGGTCAACCAGCTTTTAGCGGAGATGGATGGAATGGAGGAGTTAAAAGGGATCGTGGTTCTGGGAGCAACCAACCGGCCGGATATGATTGATCCGGCACTTCTCCGCCCCGGACGGTTTGACGAATTAGTCTACGTTTCAATCCCGGACGGTAACGCCAGAGTTGAAATCTTCCATTCCCACACGCAACGGATGACCTTGGACCGGGATGTGGCTATCGAAAAGCTGGCGGAGATCACCGAACGGTTCACTGGTGCTGACATCGCCGGTGTCTGTATGAAGGCGGGGCTTTATGCGCTCCGGGAAAACCCCGAAGCGAGAAGCGTTACAATGGAGCATTTCTTCCGTGCCGTGAAAGAGGCTATACCTTCTGTGACCGAAGAGATGATTAAGGAGTACGGGAACTTGGCACGCAAGGTCAAGCAGGAATCCGCTCGGATCGGATTCCGGACAGGAGAATAGAGAAGCTTTGCTCTTAAAGGGCGAAAAAGAAGAGACTCCCCATGAGAACTAGTAGTTTACTGACCCTTTTCAGGTTCGCACCCCAGAGACTTCTCCAAGTCATCGGACATCTCCCAAACTTTCTAAAATTGTTCTGGCGGCTGCTGAAAGACCGTCGTGTCCCCCTTGGCCCTAAGCTGCTGCTCATTGCGGTATTGGCCTATGTCTTTATGCCTATCGATCTCTTGCCTGATTTTCTAGTGGGCCTAGGTCAAATCGATGATCTCGTGTTGATTTTCCTCGGTCTACAAGGATTTGTCCGCCTCTGTCCGCGGGACGTTGTACGTGAGCATGTCCATGCTATAGCTGCAGGCAGGTCAACTTAGGGGTGTGGGCTAGAGGCAAATGATGAGCCGCGTGTGGATACTTTAGCCCATGGCCTCTGGGGTGGGGTTGGCTTTTATCCCCACGGTACTAAGAAATTTACGGCGGCTTTAATTCTCGGGATGTCGCCCGACCTCTTTTCTTTTGGGCTGTTCCATGTGACCCACCCAGGGTGGCTGAAATCCCTTTTCGCAGGAGAAGTCTCCGGACCCCCACCTCTGGCTATGCTTCCGGAATTCGTCTATCACGCTTACAATTTGACGCATAGTTTAGTGATCTGGGCAGCCTTGTTCAGCCTGATCTGGTGGATCAGAAGGCATCCTCCATGGGTGTTTTTAGCCTGGGGCTTACACATCCTCTGTGACATTCCTACCCACAGTTCGCGCTATTTTCCCACCCCCTACCTTTGGCCTTTTCCTACCCCGTTTGTGGAGGGTATCTCCTGGGCCACGCCGTGGTTCATGGCAGCCAACTATACGGCTATAGTCCTGGCTTATTTAGGGATGCTCTTCTACATGAGGAGAAAAAAGCGCAAGCCGTCAAACCGGGCGGGCGGTCTTTCACCTTAAGTCGGTTGGGCCTTGGCCCTGGCTACGGCCAGAAGGTCTGCCATGGGCATTTTGGAGACTAAAATGCAGATCACTTTCCCTTCTCGGTGAAGGACGCCGTTAACCTTCGCATGAGAGAAGGTATAAAAATTCATCTTCTTCTCGCGGTCAAATACGACGTTAGCGTTGGTCGGTGCGTCACCTTCTGTTCCGAGAAAGGTATAACAGGTTAGAGATGGAGCCTTCCCTTCATAAACTACCACTAGCACCTTCCGTCCCTCTATTTCCCGGACAATTCCCCCGGCCGCCTGTAGATTGACGTTGGACATATCATATTTCATAGGGGCAAACCGACCCCCGACAGCTTCACTCAGTTGTTTTGCGATTTCCTGCCGGCTCTCGGCCCTTACGAACGAGAGGGTGCCCCCTAAAATTGCCTGGTGTGTCTCTAGAACCGCCGTAGAGAGAGGTTGGCCCGGTGATCGCATGAGGTAAAGCAGGGGAAGAGCCAGGAGTAACAGAAGAACCATGACCCATGCCGGCCGGAAAAGAGGCCCTGTCGGCTGAAAAATCCTTTTCCATCCTATGGCTGAATCGGGTCTCGCAGGAACAATACGCAGATCAGCCATAATCTTATCTCTTAGCGCAACGGGTGCCCTCACATTGGCCCCAACGAGGCGGATCTCCTTCTTCAGAGTTTGTTCCTGACCGTAGATAAAGCGGCACTTCGAACAGTTTCTAAGATGGCCCTCTATAGAGAGCCGCTCCTGATTAGACAGCTCATTATCAACCAAACCCGTGATGAGCTCTTGCGTATCATCGCATCTCAGTTCCATAATCACTCCTCCAGCGGGATGCCTACGTATTCCCTAAGGTATTTGTGCAAAAGTCTTCTTCCGCGGGAAAGCCGGGATCGGACAGTACCCACGGGACATGATAGAATTTCAGCTGCTTCAACATAGGAAAAATCCCCCATATCTACCAGGACGATTGGCACACAAAACTCTTCCGGAATCTTCCTTAACGCATCGGTAATTTTAGAATTCAGCTCCTTCGATAGCATACGGCTTTCCGGGCCGGGGTTCTCTGTAGGCACCTTTTCCCAATAATCCGACTTATTCCCCTCTGCTACAGGCTCATCTTCTACGGAAACCCACCTTTTCTTCTGATGGTAATGATCGAAAAAAAAGTTATAAAGAATCCTTGTCAACCAGGCCTTCATGTTGCTCCCTGGAGTAAACTGCTCATAAGAGCCCAGAGCACGTGCGTAAGTCTCTTGGACCAAATCTTGCGCCTCATCTCGCCCCTTCACTAAATGGAAGGCCACACGATACAAATGATCGAGATGATTCATGGCCTCACGGGAAAACCTCTCTTTGAACCGAGCCTTCCTTTTTCTCTCCCATGCCACGCCGCCATTCTAGCGAAGAGAGGGGCCCGTGTCCAACCTTTAAAACGGCCCATGAATAAAACACCTTTACCCCATTAAAAGTTCCCCGAAATCGCCAACTTCTGCTATCAATGGTCAACTGAGTGGGATAATCCTTTCAAAAAGAATGTAAGAGGAACGCCCGGATGCCTCTAGGGCTTTTTGTTCTAGTTGCCGGCCTTTCTTGCTCAAGCCCTCGCCTCTCAGATAAACCGGGTAAAAATAGAAATGGTAGAAGTGGTCGGGATATACTTCCACCCACGCTCGGATCTTTTTTGCCTGGCTGGATGGGGTCCAGTGGAAGATGTGTTTTGACTTTGCGCCTGGAGCAATCCGCGTGTCGAAGTACTCTTTCCACCGCCCCCCCTCGAATCGGGCATCCCAACCGATAATTCCCTCTTTCTTTGTGCCGGATATGGTTCTCCCCATCCCGTCCAGAAGCGAGGCGCGGACAAAAACTTTTGGCGTAAGATAAGTTGGAAACTTATGCCCCACCGCTGAGTTTAGCACCTCCACCTGGAGTTCCAGAGATCTCCCTGGATCTAGTCCGTGTCGTTTCAGACGGGTGTCGATCCGAACGCCGTTTCTTACCCACTCCGCATCATGAATCCCTTTCCAGAGATGCCTCCGATCAGGCATGTGGCAATCTTGGCAGGCGGCTCCCCCTTGTCCCCAGGTGCTCTGTTTCCATTCCCGGTAGGTATCCTGTATCGGTTTACCATTGATCAATACCGTATTCTCAGGGTCAAACTGGTGACAACCTTTGCAAAACTCAGCTTTTTCAAAAAAAGGCGTTCGCTGGACCCCGCCGTGTTTTGGCATACCGGCGGGATAGTGGGTAGCCAAAGCCTTCTCGGCTTTGGGTGGTCCAAAACGTTGATGTTGCCGGACATGACATGCGGCACAGACGATTCCCCGGACTTGCAATTGAGGATCGTAATAGGGATTGGCTACATAACTTACCCTACCACTGTTCGTCTTTTCCACTAGAAAGGGCATTTGTTCACTCAACGGGGCATGGCAGGTCATACACAAGACCGCATCGCCGGCGCTGTTTTGTGTAAGATCAATGATCTGACCCCAAGGACCAGGTCCCATCGCCTTACTGTGGAGACTTTTTTTCCAATCCGCGTACTGCTTGGTATGGCAACTTCCGCAGGCCTCAGGACTTATCGAAGCCTCTTTCTCCGTGAAGGCGGAGGGTGGAACCCCTTGAAGGGGAATAGGCGTCTGCCAGTAGCCCCTAAAGAAATCCTCTAAATCCGCATTGAGCAGGGAGCTTGGAATGACCCCGGAATCACTCAATCCCCTTGACAGGAACGACCCAACTGTGACAAAAAGCACGAGAACGAACCCTAACAGTAAGGTTCCCCAAATCAAGAGTGGTTTCTGTCGTTGAGGCAATCGCAATTTTCTCCCTTTCCGGGAAAAGCATTATCCTACTAAAAGGGTGTATGGTCAAAAAAAGTTCCGCCTTTCTGCAAATTAGTGGGAACTTTTCTTAACCGCTAGAGGTTAACGTTAATGTAGGGAAATCCTCATAACGGGAGGTTATATGCGAAACTTAAGGGTTCTAACGAGCAGAATTTTCCCAGTCATTTTTGCAGGTCTCTTTCTAGTCACTCTACCGGGTATATCTTTAGCTCAAGCTAATCCGTGTGCGGCAAAAAACCCATGTGCAGCGAAAAACCCATGCTCGGCTAATCCATGTGCGGCAAAAAACCCATGCGCGGCAAAAAATCCTTGCTCGGCAAACCCCTGCTCACCGGGTGCAAGGGTTTCCGGCCCGGCTGCCAAGGCCGCTTTGGTTAGGGGTAAGGTCATTAAGGTGGACCCGACCTCTAATAAGTTAGTGCTGGCTTCTGCCGGCAAACAGATCCACCTGACCTTGAGCAAGTATTCTGTCGTACGTGAGGGGCCAACAGTTAAAAAACTCAGCCAAGTTAAACCAGGGAGACGCGCAACCGTCTCAATTGTCGAGAAAGGCAAGAGTCGGACGGCATGGTATATCTACCTGGCCTCGGCAGCTCGGCTGGGCAACCCCTGTTCTGGCAACCCGTGTGCAGCGAAAAACCCATGCTCGGCTAATCCATGTGCGGCAAAAAACCCATGTGCGGCAAAAAACCCATGTGCAGCAAAGAATC
>JBHHYU010000036.1:0-25928 GCA_046757725.1 Binatia bacterium | reverse complement strand
AGCAAGCTGCGGGGAATTAACCCGTAGCGATTAAATTTTTATAGGCCATGCTTGAATCTGTCGTTCAGCTATTCCGGCAATTTGTACAAACTCCTTTGTCGGAGGTAGCCATTTACCAAACTCGAAAAAATCGTCGCATCACCATGAATGCGGTCGCTGCAGTTGTCCTTACGCTTTCCCTATCACCGACCGGTGTTCCGGCACAGGAGGGGGTGATCGCACCGGGGCGTCCGGTTCAAACCATACCGGGGATGCCGCCGGTGATCGACCCACGGAACCTGTACAGCGAGACTCGGGCCCGGATGTTCAGTCCTGCTGTCACAGGCGCACTATGGCGGATTTATGTACCCAACCGGCGTTCCAATGACGTTAGCGTTATCCACCCGGCCACGCTCAAGGTGATCGATCGTGTGCCTGTGGGCGTACACCCCCAGCACATCGTCCCCTCATGGGACTTAAAAACACTCTGGGTCACCAACAACGCCGAGGGGCGTACCGACGGGAGTCTAACCCCTATCGACCCCACAACGGGCAAGCCTGATAAGCCAATTGCCGTGGATGATCCCTACAACATGTACTTCACTCCCGACGGTCGCTCGGCGGTCGTTGTCGCCGAGGCTCTAAAGCGGCTTGACTTCCGCGACCCGCACACGATGGCGCTGCAGCATTCGCTCCTAGTGCCTAAATGTGGCGGGATCAACCATGCGGACTTCTCCATCGATGGCCGCTTCGCGATTTTCACCTGCGAGTTTCAGGGAAAGCTAGCAAAGATCGACTTCGTGAATCGGAAAGTCCTCGGCTATCTCAAGCTTTCGAGGGGCGGCATGCCCCAGGACATCCGGATCTCCCCTGATGGCAAAGTTTTTTTCGTCGCCGACCTGAGGGCGGGAGGTGTGTTTCTTATCGACGGCGAACGGTTCACCGAGGTTGGATTCATCAAGACCGGAATCGGTGCTCACGGACTTTATCCCAGCCGTGATGGGACGAAGCTTTATGTGGCCAACCGTGGCTCGAGCCGCGTGTACGGTCCTCCAGGGGGCAAGGGTAGCGTTGCCGTCATCGATTTTGCAACGAGAAAGATCGTGGCTGCGTGGACCTTTCCCTGCGGCGGCAGTCCCGACATGGGGAATGTGAGCGCCGACGGGAAGGTGCTCTGGCTTTCCGGCCGCTTCGACAATGTTATCTACGCCATTGACACGATAACAGGCGCGGTAAAAAGCGTCCGCGTGGGTACGGAGCCGCATGGCCTCACCGTCTGGCCGCAGCCTGGCCGCTACTCCCTCGGCCATACCGGAAACCTGCGCTGAGAACGGAACTCGCCCCCCGCGTGATTATTCCAACATTTAAGTTTAACAAACTTCTAGGTCAGGTAGACCGCGATGATGGCTGGAGCAGAAATGGGCTGCGGGCCAATAGGGAGATAGCCCACCGGAATACCGGACCGACCCAGCTCATTACTTGGGGGCTTAATCCTTAAAGCTTTTCAGTACCTCGTCATAGAGAATCTTCAAAGGTATCTTTTTAGCCTCGGCAATTCGCTTTACGTCGTCGTATTCGGGTGCCGCTCTTTTTGTTCCGTCAGGTTCGCGGATCATTTTGACCGTCACTCTTCCAAATCTGGTCTTCACCTTTTTCAGTGTGCGCTTCAAGATCATCCGGTGAACCGGATAATAGCGTACCCCGATAGTTGACGTCTCTCGAAACATGATCTCAGCGAGTTTCTCCCGACGGGATGGATCGGCAATGACCCGGAGCAAGGTTCCGGGCCGGTTTTTTTTCATCTGGATGGAGGAAAGAAAGACGTCGCGCGCGCCTGCAGCAAAGAGGCGGTCCAGAACATAGTCATAAATTTCAGGGTTCATATCGTCGATATTGGTTTCCAGGACCAACATCTCACCCTGCTCGCAAGGCGCTCCATGCTCGCCGATAATCAGACGAAACAGGTTCGGCCTGTCCAAAAATACCTTCTGGCCCGCGCCGTAGCCGATCTTTTCGACGGTCATATGCGGTGGGTCGCCGAAGCCTGCCCCCAGTGCAGCCATGATCGCTGCGCCCGTCGGCGTCACGGTCTCACCATTAAGATGAGTCCACTCCACGGGAAGACCTTTGAGGAGCTCAAGAGTGGCTGGTCCGGGGAGCGGCAGTGCACCATGTCGGGACCGCGTGATTCCTCGGCCCAGCGGGATCTGTGAAAAATAGAAGGCGTCGATCTTCAGGTGATGAACCCCTATGGCCGTCCCCATGATGTCCACGATGGAGTCGGTGGCGCCCACCTCGTGGAACCGGACTCTGTCGGGAGCCACTCCGTGGATTTTCCCCTCCGCCTCGGCCAGGCGGCCGAAGATCTTCAGCCCGCGTTTTTTAATCTCGAGGTCCAGGGAGCTACGCTCGATCAATCGCTGGATATCTTTCCAGGAGCGCGCCGGTTCCTTTTCTCTGGTCAGCACGCGAAATCGGGTCGCTCGGATACCGTGAAGGCTTTTTTTTGTGACCTCGATCCGGTATTGGAGCGTGGGGATCTTTTTCAGCTCCGACTTGAGCGTTTCTGGACGAAGGCCGAGGTCGACGAGCGCCCCCACGGCCATGTCCCCGCTGATTCCCGATATCAGGTCACCGTAAGCAATTTTCATCGAACAAATCTTTGACCCGACCTCGGGGACCGCCCTCTCGGCTGCGGCCGATGGAGTTTGTGTTTGGGGACCTCGGCCCCTTCGCTCCAGCGCCTCCTCGCCTGGAGCTCTAGCTGCTCACCTCGGGCAGCAGCGAAACTCGCCCATAAAACCAAAACGGGCTCAGACATCGCTGCTGCTTGTCCTCGGCTTCGCAGGGATCTCCGACGGCTCAGAGTCGATCTTCGCTTCAGGGGCGGGAGGTCCCCTGGTCGGGGATGACTAGGGCTGAGCGGGCTCCCTGAGCGGAACATGGACGGAGTAGCGGGGTACCCGCCGAGGGTTTGCGCCGGATGAAAGCCGGAACTGACCGAAGGGAATTCCGGAAGGTTCATCCAAGCAAGTCCCGGCAGGGTCGCAGCGAGAGGCCGTGAAGCGAGGGGAACCACGAAGCCCTCTATCATTATCCCTACCACTCTGTGTGCACCTCTTTCCCGCCCATCTCCACGTAAATCTTCTCCGATTTGAAAGGTTTTCCCTTGAGCCTGTCTGCCAGCCAATCGACGATCAGTGTCCGGGCGCGCGGGTTGCGGATCGAGTGCTTCTCCCCTTCGTAGACGACTAAAACCTTTGGCGCACGGATTGCACCCATGAACTCATAGACGTATTGGATCGGGCAGAGCTCGTCATCTTCCCCGGCGACGACGAGATAGGGACAGTTTATTTTCGGCGCCGCTTCTTTGAGGGTCAGCGTCTTGGCAAATTCGTCAAAGGCTTCTTCGTCATCGTATCCCGACATGTACATATAGTTCATCTTGAAAGTCGGGGTGGCGGTATTGAAGATCGTGTATTGCCCCGGTTCCACGCAGACACCGCTTACCGCGCAGGCTTTGAAGCGCGGCTCGGCCGCCGCGACACGCGGCCCCCAGTACGAGCCCATGCTCGAGCCCATGATCGCGAGGCGGTTCGCGTCGATCTCCGGCCGCTTGACTAGGTAGTCAAAAGCAGCCCGTCCCGCCTCTCCGTAATTCGAGGCTGTGCACTTGACCCCACGCACCCGGCTCTCCCCCTGTCCGGGACCGTCCATCGAGAAGACCGCTATTCCCCGCTCTAGAAACGGGTCGCCGTAGATGGGGTGATCTTCTTTGACGCCGTCCATCCCCGGAATGTAGAGGATGCTTGGGACTTTATCGTCGGCCTTCGTGCGGGATGGTAGGTGGAGAAGGGCCGAAAGAGATTTCCCCTCGAAAGGAAGCTCCACGCGCTCGATGAGGCGGCCGGCCAAGCGGATGAACTTGTCATAGCAGACCCTCTTTCTTTCTACCCACGCAATTCGTTTGGCGTTACCGTCCTCATAGATCGCCCAGACCGCATTGCTGTAGAAGGTCGCCGCCACGAAACAGTGCTCCCGGGCCTCGACCTCATGGCCGGCCTTCTCCGCCGCCAGCGCCAGCTCTTCCCTGCGATGAGCCGCCCTGGAGAATTCCCGCGGGATGTCAGTGAATTTCTGTACCCTCCGGCTGATCTCTCGGATATCGCTGGCCGCCCCTGGGCCGCAATTGCGCAGGATCTTGTTCGTTCTTCCCTGGTCCCAATCGAGACCTCTGGTCTGGATCACCTGGTCGAGTAGCCATCTCTGCTCCCGCCAACGCTTCATTTTTCTCTCGGTTTCAGCACGCATAAAAGCCTCCTGTGGTCGAATAGACTCTAGACAAAAAAGGTAAGGATGACAATGGGCTGGTAAGGCCGTTGGGAGCCGACCTCAGGGTGGTTGACACCGGGGGAGACGGTGGAGTACTAAACATCATCGAATTCACATAAAATAAAAAATATATGAAAAAAGATCTTAGAAGCTATATCAAGCAATTGGAAAATCAGGGGCCTGATGAGTGGGTCCGGATTAAAAAAAAAATAAGCCCGAGATATGAGGCGACTGCTATCCTGTTCAAGCTCGAGAGCAAGGGAAGATATCCCGCCGTTTTTTTTGAGAATCTCAAGGGTTATTCCGTTCCTGCCGTAACCAACCTCCATGCAACCCGGAAAAGGCTGGCGCTTGCCTTCGGGGTGGGGGAGGGCGATCTCATCGACGAATACAAAAAGAGAGACAGTGAGCGGATCGCTCCAAAGCCGGTTAAAAAGGGCCCCGTCAAAGAGGTTATTCATACCGGAGAGAACGTGAACCTGCACGATCTCCCCCTGTTCACTCACTTTGACGTCAATACCGCCCCTTACATTACGGCCGGGATCGTCGTGACCAGGGATCCGGCAACGAAAGTTAGAAACCTGAGCTTTAACCGGGGCATGCTCGTGGGCAAGAACCGCCTACGTATGCACCTGGCCCCTGGCATGCACCTCTTGCGCTGTCAGAAAAATGCGGAGGACCGGGATCGCCCGCTCGAGATAGCCATTATCCTTGGGGTCCATCCGGCGTTTGCGCTGGGTTCCCTGTCCTTGTCCCCTTTTAACGTGGATGAATATGAAGTCATTGGGGGAATGCTCCGGGAGCCCGTTCCTCTGGTCAAATGTGAAACGGTTGATCTGGAAGTTCCCGCCTACGCGGAGATCGTTCTCGAGGGAAAGATTCTCCCCCACGTCCGGGAGGATGAGGGGCCCTTCGGTGAGTTCTCCGGTCATTCCGTCGGCGTCGGCAAGCACCACGCAATCGAGGTCACGGCCGTGACGCGTCGGGAGAAGCCCATTTATCAGGACGTCTTCACAGGCCACTCCGAGCACCGGCTCATGGGGGCCGTTCCCAGAGAGTCCGCCATCTTCAAAGCCGTCAAGGCGGTCGCACCGGGGACCCGCGCGGTCCATATGCCCATTTCAGGCTGCTGCCGGTTTCACTGTTACATCTCCCTCGACAAGCGGACGGAGGGCGAGGTTCGCAACGCTATTTTCGCCGCACTGGCGGCTGACCTCTACCTGAAACACGTTATCATCGTGGATTCGGACATAGACGTCTACAATGAGGGCGACGTCCTCTGGGCAGTCGCCAACCGGGTCCAGGCCGACAGGGACCTGCTGGTGATTCCGAATTGTCAGGGTTCTGAAATCGATCCTTCCGCAAAAAAGGGAGGAATGACTACCAAGATGGCCATCGACGCGACGAAAAAAGGAAAAGATTTTCCCGAAAGACTGAGCGTACCCAAAGAGGTTTTTGATCGTATTGATCTTGAAGACTACCTGGAATAAGCGTGGGTCGCGTATCCCGGTCGAGGCCCCAGGCGAACGGCCTCACTTGTTTTTATGGGACCGCTGGATAGAGTTCCAGACCCGTTCCGGCGTCAGCGGCAGTTCTTTAAAAGTAACTCCCAAGGGCTCAAGAGCATCCTCAACGGCATTCACCAGAGCTGCGGGAGCCGGGATGGCCCCCCCTTCACCCACTCCCTTCATCCCCATGGGAGTGAAGGGGGAAGGCGTTTCCAAATGGTCTATATCAAAGTTGGGGATCTCCACCGAGGTGGGCTTGAGGTAATCCACGAATGTCGTGGTCAGTAGCTGTCCCTGCTCGTCATAACAAAACTCTTCATATAAGGTCGCACCGATACCATGCGTCGTCGCCCCTTGCACTAACCCTTCAACGATCACGGGATTGAGTACCTTGCCGCAATCATGCACGATGGCATATTTTAGAATCGCAATCTTTCCCGTGTCGAGATCGACTTCCACGATAGTTGCGTGGGCCGCATTACTCGCGAATAGCTGATTCCTCACCCTCCGCTTTTCATCCGGCAGGTTTGCGATTGAAGGCTTATAGTAGAAACGTCCTTCAAGCCCCGGCTCCATCTCCGGAGGCAGAGAGAGCAGATCTCGATAGGCAACAAAAGCGAGATCTGCCAGCGTCTTTTGCTTTTTGGAGTGGTTCTTGGAACGGACACATCGGTTCACCAGCTCCAACTGGTCTCCAGGTTCCTTGAGAAGGTGAGATCCCAGCCTTAGCAGTTTGTCTCGTACCTTTCTGGCTGCACCCTGTATGGCGCCGGTATCAGTTCCGGAGAACTTGTTTGAATAATTTCCTGTCGTATACAGCCAGGGGCCGGCCAGGGAATCAAAATATGGTGCGACGTTTACGTCCTCAATTGTCACACCCAGCTCAGCAGCCACAATCTGTGCTGCAGCGGTCTGATGCCCTTGGCCACTCCCCACATCCGCCAATACCACCTGAATACTTCCATCACCTTCTATGCGAACCATAGAAGCCTCAGCCGCCCCTGAGGCGCTGCGTTTATGGGACGTCAGCATGTAGGAGGACTGGTTGGATGTGCTTGGTTCGATGGCCATGGCTATCCCCATTCCGAGCCATCGTCCCTGTGACCGGGCTTTTCGCTGTTCTTCCTGAAAATTTTTATAATCGCTCAGCACAAGAAGCTTGTTGAGTGTGGCCGAGAAATTCCCGCTGTCAATGAGTCCTCCGGTAGGGGTTGTGTACGGCATTGCAGCAGAGGGAACCAGGTTTCTGCGACGGATCTCGACACGATCCATAGCTAGCTTTCGTGCCAGAAGATCCATCATACGCTCCACTGCCAGACACATGAACGGCTTGCCTATCCCGCGATTGGCACCTGACGGGCACTTGTTGGTCATCACGGCGTACCCCTCGAAGCTCACCGCGGGAATCTGGTAGCAATTTGTCACGTTGCCTAGTTTAAGCAGTGAGTGAACGGTAGGATTCTGCACATTGGCTCCCTCATCCGCAATATCCCGGACCTTGAGCGCGAGTATTCTCCCGTCGGCATCCACTGCCGCGTCGATATCGAGGACGCCATTGCAAGAATGCACAAGGGCCATAAGATTTTCTCTGCGATCCTCGATGAACTGGACTGGGTGTCTACTTAGTCTTGAAAGCAAGGCTGTAAGGACGAGATAGGAAGGCTTACGCTTGTTCCCAAAACCGCCCCCCACGTCGGGCGTAATAAAACGAATCTGTGCATTCGCAAGTCCCAGAGACCGACCTATGATAGGCATGGCCTGCCCTGGTCTCTGGTCATTAGACCAGATGGTAAGATACTGGCGTGAGATATCATAACTTGAAATACATCCGAAAGTTTCAAGGGGAGTTGATGCGTAGCGGTGTATGAGAAAACGATCATGAAAGGTATGGCACGCCTTGCTAAAGGCACCGTCTAGGTCTCCGTAACTAAAGCAGTCGTGCCACAAAACGTTGGTTTCGAGTGGCTCATGGAGAAGGGGAGCCGCTGGGGTAAGGGCCACCTCCGGGTCGACTACTGCGGGCAATGCCTCATATTCGACCGTAATCTTTTCCACCGCATCCTCCGCAACGTAACGGTCCACGGCGGCTACAGCGGCCACGGGCTCACCGACATATCGCACCTTTTGATAAGCTAGGCAGTAATTTGGGACCTCCACAGGAAGGGGTATCAGGGAAAGCAGCGGCTTAGAGAGTCTCACTACGTCCTCTCCGGTTATGACACAGACAACTCCCGGGATCTTCAAGGCCTCTCGCACATCGATGGAAGTAATCCTGGCGTGAGGATGAATGCTCCGTAATACTGCAGCATGGAGCATCTTCGGAAGGCTAACGTCACCGAGGTAGGTCCCGCGACCGGTTACAAACCTTAGGTCTTCCTGGGGCAGGACAAGCTTACCCTTGTGTCCTGTTTGGGCTGTCGTCACTTATTCCCCCGGGCCTGGAGTTTACCGGCTGCCGTGACTACTGCACGCACGATATTAACGTAACCGGTACACATACACAGGTTGCCTGAGAGTGCCTCACGGATCTGGGTCTCCGTAGGATCCTGGCAGCGCTGCAGCAAGTCTACTGCTGCCAATAGCATGCCTGGCGTGCAGAAGCCGCACTGCAGCGAGTGATGCTCCAGAAAGGCTTGTTGCAAAGGATGAAGGCTCTCCCCACTTGCCAAACCCTCGACGGTGGTAATCTGGGCCCCGTGGGATTGCACTGCCAGAAGAATACAGGAGCGCACAACAGCCCCGTTTAGAAGCACGGAACAGGCCCCACATACGCCATGTTCACACCCCTCATGGACCCCGGTAAAACCCAGATCTTCTCTAAGAAAATCCGCCAGTGTTTTTCGTGGCTCGACCTCTCCCAGAAATGAGGTTCCATTAACTTGTAAGCAAATCTTTACGCGTTCGACCGGCTCCATTTGTCTCTCCACTGGCTAAGGGCACTATCTAAACACCGCCGAACGAGGACCGCAGCTAAATGACGTCGGTATTCCGAGGAGCCATTGCCGCCTTCCAGGGACTCGATCTCCTGGACTGTACGTCCTTCTGCTTCCTTGAGTAGGTTGGTCTTGGGCTCAGCAGCGAGCGTCATAAGGCTCTCTTGCTCGAGTAGTGCTTCCACGCTCCCGAGCCGGAGAGGGAAATCGACAGCTCCCCCCAGAATGACCCGAGACTCTGCGCTCTGCTTTTCATCGGCGTCAGAGAAAAGAAGTACAGCTACTTCCGCAAGTGCGAAATCACCGTAACGTCTGCTGAACTCCAAGAAACCCCAGCCGGCCAGAGGCCGGCTGAGAGGGATCCGTACTTCCTTAAGTATCTCATTTTCTAGCAGGGCCGTGGTATAAAGACCCCGGAAGAAATCTCCTGCACCAACCGTTCTCTCCCCGCTAGGTCCAACCGTTATCAACTTTGCTCCTAGAGCAGTTATCACACAAGGCAGTTCCGCGGCAGGATCCGCATGGGCCAGGCTGCCGCCTATAGTTCCCCGATTTCGAATAGCCGGGTGTCCGATCTTGGTAACAGCCTCCACCATGATCGGCAACTTCCTCGCCAGCAGCCCTGAAAATTCCACCTCCCGCTGGCGCGTCATAGCGCCTATTACCACCTCTGAACCCTCATCTCGAATGTACGACAGCTCTCCGATTCGGTTGAGATCGACCAATACACGAGGATGGATTAGCCGCAAGTTTAATAACGGAACTAAGCTTTGTCCCCCTGCCAGAAGTCTAGGCTCAGCTTCCGTTTCACTTAGCAGGTCGAGAGCTTCCGACAAGGAGGCGGGACTAAAATAGCGAAACGGCGGGGGCTTCATGAACTTCCCTCCGACTTTTTAGCTTCCCGAACTCATCCCAAAGAGTCTGATCGCATTGCCACTTAGGATTTGATCTTTGACTTTTGGGGTTAGGCGTGCCTCTTCGACCACACGAGCAGGATGGCTGTCCCCAATCCCGAACGGACAATCGCTACCAAGCAAAACATGCTCTGGACCCGCCTCTGAGACCAAGAACTCGAGGACCTCCGGATCGAATACAAGGGAGTCGTAGTAAAACCACGCCACCGCATCGCGCGCCAGTAGGCGAGTCCCTCTCTGTATGTCTTCGCGAATCTCTCTTCCCCGATTGAGTCGCCCCGCCTGATAGGGGAAGAATCCTCCTCCGTGACAGAGTATCACACGCAAATCCGGGAATCGGTCAATGACCCCACTAAAGTAGAGGGTGGCCGCAGCGATGGTGGTATCGGCCGGCAAGCCTACTAAGTGAGTCAAGAAGTACGAACCGAGCCGCTCAGGCCCCAGCACATTAAAGGGATGAATGATAATAGGAACCTGCAATTTCTCGGCGGCTCGCCAGAATGGACGTAAGGAAGGCTCATCGAGGTTTTTCCCATTGATGTTTGAGGCGATGATCACGCCATTGAGCCCACATTCCTTGCGAGCAAATTCGAGTTCTTCTGCCGCCCTGGCACCATCCTGCAACGGTACGCTTGCGGTCCCCGTATAAACCTCTCCCAAGTTCAGTTTGCGTAGCTCTTCGGCCATGCATTGATTGAGCAGTCGGCTCCACTTGCACCCTTGGTCCACCGGCAGGACGTATCCCACGATGTCGAGCCAAGTCGATAGAATCTGCCGATGGATATTACCTTCTTTTAAGCGATCTTGCCGATCAGAAAGATCCCTGAGGCCTTTGAGGATCGGTCGTATCGGTGGCAAGCCCGCACCGAACCGGAGCCGGGGACCATCTGGAACCCATTCGGCTATCTCGACGCCATAGAGCGCACTATCCAGCTTAAGCCGGTCCACTACGGCAGGTGGAATATAGTGAGCATGTATATCGATATGCATCCTGTTGCCCTTTCTCTTCTCACGTTTATAGCCCGGTCATATCGTTTTACAGCTGGACCCGGTTAAGGAACTCCGCGACCACCTCCTGGAACTCCGGGGACTCGACCATCGGAAAGTGGCCCACACCGGGTAATGTTTTTAATTCTGCCTTCGGGATTGCCCTTGTAACTTGTTCCGCCATTTCTTGGGTAACTCCGGAGTCTTCCTGGCCCCGGATCACAAGCGTGGGACAGGCAATTCTCTGTATGGATTCGCTCAGGTCATGACGGTTCCAGGCGATCAGATCATGGATCAAAATCTTAGGATCCCCCCTTCGCCTCAGCCACTGGATTTCTCGTACCCTTTGGGGTGACGTTTGTCTACCACACAGAGTTGCAGCACGGTAAAAGTTCAACTCATGAAAGCCCGGGATCCCCGCATCCTCTCTGCCCCGCTCCAGAAAATCATCGGGAAACGTATGGTTGCGAATCCCGGCTTCGCAACATACGATGGCGGCACAGTCCTCTGGATGACTGACCCCCATGTCAAGGACGATATCTCCGCCGATAGAGCATCCCACAAGAATAGGTCGTTTAAGACTCAGAGATTTCACTAACTGCCAGAGAACTTCGGCGTAGGCGTGAATGGACTCAATCGGCCTCCATTCGTGTAGCAGCGATTTTCCATGCCCAGGGAGGTCGGGGGCTACAACTCGATAGCCTGATCGGGCAAA
The DNA here is from genome assembly GCA_046757725.1 of Binatia bacterium. Classification (GTDB taxonomy): domain Bacteria; phylum Desulfobacterota; class Binatia; order UBA9968; family UBA9968; genus JBHHYU01. The sequence continues at coordinate 14,560 of JBHHYU010000036.1, read as the reverse complement.
ATAGGGCAAAAAGAAACGCCATTCCAGACTGCTCATGCCCGCGGTATGGACACAAAGGATGTCCCCGCGATCACCTTCAACCTCATCCATGAAAATTCGGTGTCCAGCGACTGTGAGGTAGCTTCCACAGATGGGGGGTGGTTTCTCCGGCATGTCAGTTCTGATCGTGAACGAATGTCATTCACTGCCATTGGGTTGAAAAATAGTTCGCATCCCGTCCACTAACCCGACGACCGTCTTCGTAAGCCTCATGAACTCAAAAAAATTTCCCTCCACTAAGATTTTACCTGATCCGGTGAAGGATAAGATCTCATTCCGGCCGGCCTGAAGCAGTGCTCTCCAGGTGTCTTCCGGCGCACTCAAAGCAAACGTGAATCCAAAGGGACTAGGCTTACCTTGGACTTCGATCACGTGCCCGGAGTAAATCTTGAGCCATAGAGTCCCATTCCCGATTTTTAACAGTATTGACCCGTCAAAGGACTTAGCGGCGCTATAAAACTCTCGGGAAGCGTTAAGAAAATCCTTAAGTTGGTCTCCCCATGCTGGATGAAACAGCTCCCCCATTCTGGTCACCGGATTCACTTAAAACTCCGTACCCTGTACTGCTAAGTAATCCCCTTTGTCAAGAAAGAACTGGCTCTACCGTAAAAAGTGTGGTGTTCGAGTTAGGCGCAGGCCGTTGGAGAGCTCACCCGTAGGGGATGGGAGGGTGGCCGTCGAGGCAATACCCTATTGACTCAGGCCGGAAGGTTTTCTCCTGCGGAACCACACTAATTAAGGGAGAGCCGAAAGAACTCAACCACTGTTGGATTAAGACAGGTTGCAGCATAATTTGATTGTTCGCTTCGCATTCCTTACCCCTAACTGTACTCTGAACTGATCAGGTTGCCAGTAACCCGTGACGGAATGACGGGTCAACCATGCAAGAGCTTGGTATTGTTGACCCTAACCGCTCTTTATGTCTATATTGGTTTTTAACCTGCCAGGTTAAGGATTTCGGTATGCTGTTTGATTTTGGCAACGTCTTAACAATGATGGTTTTAGGAGGCGCCTTCGTCGGCGTCAACCTATTGCTGGGCCGTTTTCTTCGTCCCTCCAATCCCCAGGCACGTAAACTCTCCAGTTACGAGTGTGGCGAGCCGGCTACGGGAAGTGCCTGGATGAACTTTAACCTCCGTTTTTATACCATCGCCCTGATCTTTATCATCTTCGAGATAGAGATCGCTTTCGTCTTCCCGGTGGCAACCGTATTTCGACGTTGGACCGAAGAGGGAAATGGTTTATTTGCTTTCACGGAGATTTTCCTGTTTGTGGGTATCCTTGTCATTGGACTGATTTATACCTGGGCCAAAGGCGACCTGGAATGGGTTAAAAAGATCAAAGTATAGGTTGAACCTCCGGAGGTACCTGATGCAGCCGCTCATTAACTCACTACCTGAAAGCGTATTCACCACAAAGGTGGATGATATCCTCAATTGGGGGCGAGCCTCATCTCAGTGGTATATGTTGTTTGGTCTGGCCTGCTGTGGCATAGAACTGATGCAGACCGGAGGTCCTCGCGCGGATATAGACCGCTTCGGTTGTGTCCCTCGGGCGACCCCGCGCCAATCGGATCTGATGATCGTGGCCGGGACGCTTACCTATAAGATGGCCAAGCGGACGAAGCTCCTCTATGACCAGATGCCCGACCCAAAATACGTCATCTCCATGGGGAGTTGCGCCAATTGCGGCGGGCTTTTCCAACTCGCCTATTCAGTGTGCAAGGGAGTCGATAAGATCATACCCGTGGATGTCTATGTCCCCGGATGCCCACCACGCCCGGAGGCGTTAACTGAGGGCCTGCTGAGAATCCAGGAAAAGATGATGCGCGAGCGCTGGTTGGTCAAGCAGCCAGTAGAAGTGGCAAAATCGGTGGGGGCGTGAGGGGTGGAGGCGAAAGAAATCGTTAGCCGGCTTAACCGGCAGTTTCCCGGTAAAATCAGCGGATTTAAAGAAGACGCCCTGGAGCCCTACCTCCATGCTGACGTTCAGGTCATTGTGGAAGTCTGCCGTTATCTCCGGGATGAGCCCGATCTGAAATTTGAGATCCTGTCTGATCTGACAGCAGTGGATGCTCCTAAAGAGAACAAGATCCAGGTGGTCTATCACCTCCAATCCTATTCTCATCGGCATCAGATCGTTCTCAAGGTCGACCTTTCCCGGGAAGAGCCTCGCATACCTACTGTGGAGGGGGTATGGAAGGGCGCCAACTGGCTGGAACGCGAGGTTTTCGACCTTTTCGGAGTTGTCTTTGAAGGCCATAGCGATCTTAGAAGGATTTTGCTTCCTGAGGACTGGTCGGGACATCCTCTGCTCAAAGACTACGTGGAACAAGAGGAGTACGATGGGATCAGCACGCAAAGGGCGGCACTAGTAGAAAAATTAATGCGATAAGGGAACTATGAACGATACCGTTTCTAGCCAGAGTGAACCTTTTCACACCGAAGACATGACCATCAACATGGGCCCGCAGCACCCGAGTACTCATGGTGTGTTGCGTTTCATTGTTAAAACCGATGGCGAAGTCATACGTGAAGCGATTCCAGATGTCGGTTATCTCCACCGCTCCATTGAAAAGATCGGTGAGAAGGTTACCTGGCATGGCTTTGTTCCTTATACGGATCGCGCCGATTACCTGGCAGCGATGTTTGCCAATCAGGGCTTTTGCATGGCAGCGGAAAAACTTGCAGGGGTGAATGTTACCCGGCGCGGTGAGTTCTGCCGTGTGATCGCATGTGAGCTGAACCGCATCGCCAGCCACCTGATATCCGTGGGGACCTTCGGTCAGGATATCGGAGCCGTCACACCGTTCATCCACGCGCTCAGGGAGAGGGAAACTATCAATGACCTGATGGAAGAGATCTGCGGGGCAAGACTCACCTATAACTACATTAGGATTGGTGGGGTGGGCTATGATCTAACAAACCAAACGCGCGACCGCATTAACCAGTTTCTCGACCATTTTGACCCCATTGTCGATGAGTATAACCGCCTCATCTCTTACAACAAGATCTTTATAGAACGGCTGGTCCATGTTGCCCCTATTAGCAAGGAAGATGCCTTCCAGTACAACATCGTTGGGCCTAACCTGCGCGCCTGTGGGATCAAATGGGATATCCGCAGAGACATCCCTTACTCGGTCTATCCGGAGCTTGATTTCGATATCCCGGTGGGGACCGGTGAAAAGGGGACTTTGGGAGATAGCTACGACCGATATATGGTGCGCATCTGGGAGATGCAGGAGAGCAGTAAGATTATCCGCCAGTGTCTCAAAATGATGCCGGACGGTGCTTCCCTTGCGAAAGTGGCACGCAAGTTCAAGCCCGCGGCCGGTGAGGTCTATGCTCGGGTAGAGAGTTCCCGCGGGGATATGGGGTTTTACGTGGTGAGTGACGGTAGCGAGTATGCGTACCGTGTCCGTATCCGCACGGGTTCGTTTACGTCCATGAGCATCATAGAGAAAATCAGTCCGGGGCTCATGGTGGCCGACCTGATTGCCCTCATTGCCAGCCTGGACGTAGACGCCCCGGAGATCGACCGGTAGGTCAAAAACGTCATGCAAGCATTTATCGATCAGCTCATTCAAGAGGGATACTTTCAAGGAATACCTAAAGATCTCGTCTATACCGCGTTTATGGTGCTCGCCGCCTTGGTTGTCCTATCTGTTTTTGTTGCCCCGTTGGCCGGGGTGACCAGCTGGCTGGAAAGAAGGGTTTGGGGCCGGATTCAGTCCCGGGTTGGCCCCAACCGAGTAGGACCGCAGGGGATTCTCCAGTGGCTCGCAGACGGGATTAAAAACCTGCTCAAAGAGGATATCATCCCTGCGACTGCAGACAAGCGGCTTTTTACCCTCGCCCCCTATATTGTCTTCGTTGGTTTTTTAGCCGCCTTCGTGGTGATCCCATTTAGCGGTCATTTGATCGTGGCTGACCTTAACATCGGGATATTTTATCTCCTCGCTGTGACCTCTCTAGTGGTGGTGGGCATCTTGATGGCAGGTTGGTCCTCCAACAACAAGTGGTCACTCCTGGGAGGAATGCGTTCCGCAGCACAGATTGTGAGTTATGAGATTCCGGCCGGGGTTGCTATTCTAACAATCATTCTTGCCGCCGGAACCATGAGTATGCAGGGAATCATTAGAGCCCAAGGCTGGGCTCCCTGGAACTGGTTTCTTTTCCACAATCCTTTTACCTTCATCGCTTTTTTTCTTTTTTTCACCGCGGCGCTGGCGGAGGGCAACCGGACACCTTTTGACGTCCCGGAAGCCGAATCCGAGCTGGTGGCCGGCTATGTAACCGAATATAGCGGGATGCGTTTCCTCTTCTTTTTCTTTGCCGAATGGGGGAACCTCTACGTCATCGGTGCCGTGGTGACCACCCTCTTCTTGGGTGGGTGGCAGATTCCTTCGGTGGGAGATCGACCGATCCTCATGGGGACGTTACAGTTTCTCGTCTTTTTTCTGAAGGCCTATTTTTGGGTTTTTGTCGCCATGTGGGTTCGAGGGACTCTCCCCCGGGTCAGGGTCGATCAGCTAATGTCATTATGTTGGAAGTACATGCTCCCTCTCTCTTTTATGTGTATATTGGGGACAGCCGCGTGGATGGTCATCTGGCCCCAGGGCAATCCTGTGATGAGCATGGGCATGTTTGTCCTGGGCCTGGGTATTTTGAGCTATTTCTTGAAGCGGGTGATCTTTCAGATTCGCCATGCTCGCCCGGAGCTTTACTTAAAGCCGTACATTTGATTAATTGTCAGCCAGGTATCGTATGAACGCAATCACCGAATACGCGAAAAATATTACGGAGACGGTTACCACGGTTTTTGAGGGAATGGCCATCACTTTGTCTCATCTAGTGCGGCGTCCCATGACGGTCCAGTATCCGGATAGGATAGAGCAACCCGTTCAGGAGACTCTTCCTCTCCGATACCGTGGAATCCTGGAAGTCGATCTCGATATCTGTACCGGTTGTCTTGCCTGTGAGAGGGTTTGCCCCATCACTTGCATCACGATCGGGATCGAATTGAACAAAGAGACCAAACAGCGTTCCTTTGGCCACTTTGACATTGATATCTGTAAGTGTATGTATTGTGGTCTGTGTGCCGAGTCTTGCCCAACAGGAGCCATTCGCCATTCTCAGGAGTTTGAAGGAGCTTGTCATAATCCGGCTGGCCTGGTCCGGCATTTTGTCACCGACCCTGTTCCCCTCTACAAGCCCAAGAAGGGGGGGGAAACCGACACCAGGATGGTTACGAAAGTTGAGGTTGGGCATAAATACCTGGATGAATTTGCCACCCCTGAGAAGGCATGAGGGGCAGGCGCTGAGGGAGAAGAGTTGGCTGTTATCAGGGGCGTTGTTGGCTCCCAATCCGGCCCTTGATTCCTAAGGCATCTTCCAGTGATTGACCCAGAGGGCCTTCGGCTTTCTGGGACCCCAAAAAGAGTTAGAGGTTCATGGATATCGCTACGATCATCTTTTATGTGATCGCCGCCGTTACTATCGGCTCTGCCGCGATGGTGGCCTTCTCCCGCAATATCATTCATTCGGCCTTCTCTCTCCTCGGCACCTTTGCCGGGGTTGCGGGAATTTACATCTTTCTAGGTGCGGACTTTGTCGCTGCCGTCCAGGTGATGATCTATGTCGGGGGGATTCTGATCCTCCTGCTTTTTGCCGTCATGTTGACTCACCGGATCACTGATGTCCAAATCACCAACCGCGCTGTGGGCAGGATTCCTGCTCTGGTTGTGATCGGCATTTTCATCACGCTTCTTATACAGACTATTGGAGAGACCTCCTGGGTGAAAGCTAAAGAGATTAGTTACGCTGCCACAACGGCACGGATCGGCGATCTCTTTCTGAAGACTTATTTGTTGCCTTTCGAACTTGCCTCGCTGGTTTTACTTGTGGCATTGATTGGTGCCGTTGTTCTCGCCCGCAAGGAGATAAAGGAGTGATGGCAGAACCTTGATAACTATCGGACTACAACACTATCTCATTCTTGGCGCGATTCTTTTCACCCTAGGACTCTACACGGTCCTCACGCGGCGTAATGCAATCAGCATCCTCATGGGCGTGGAGCTTATCCTAAACGGCGCTAATATTAACTACGTTGCTTTCTCACACTTCAGTACCGGGGGACTAGAAGGTCAGATTTATTCGATTTTTGTTATTATGCTGGCCGCTGCCGAGGCCGCGGTCGGCTTGGCTATCGTGCTGGCGATTTTCCAGATCTTTCATACCATCGATGTAGAGGCGGCGGAGACACTTAAGGAGTAGAGCATGTATTTTAGACTTTGGATTGAATCTAAAATCTAAAAACGAAAATGGAAGGATAATGGACCATCCCCTACAAGTAGATTATCTGCATTGGATCGTGGCGCTTCCCTTGCTGGGGGCGGTCGTGAACGGCCTGCTGGGAGCAACGCTTCAGAAGAGACTCGGAAAACCGGTTATTCACCTCATTGCTTGTGGCGTCGTCTGGATTTCTTTCCTGATCTCCTTGCGGGCATTGTTCCATCTCCTGGCTCTACACCCTGATGAGCGTTTTTTAATTGACCACCTCTATACCTGGCTATCACTGGGGACGCTCCATGTGGATGTGGCCTTTTGGGTCGATCCACTCTCTGCCGTGATGATCCTGGTCGTGACCGGTGTGGGAGGATTGATCCACATTTATTCCATTGGATACATGCATGAGGATAAATCTTACTGGCGCTACTTTGCGCTTCTCAATCTCTTTACCTTTGCAATGCTACTTCTCGTCACGGCCGATAACCTACTTCTCATGTTCATCGGATGGGAAGGGGTAGGGCTCTGCTCTTATGCCCTAATCGGCTTTTGGTACCATGACCACAAAAATACCAATGCAGGCAACAAGGCCTTTATCGTTAACCGGGTGGGGGATTTTGGTTTTATCCTGGGAATTTTCCTTATCTTTTGGTCCTTGAATCAGCAGGGCCACGCCACGGTAACCTTTCGCGAAATCGACAGATTCGCCCCGTTGCTTGACGGTATGCAAATCTGGGGTTGGGGGGTGGTGACCGTGGCGACTCTGTTCCTTTTTATCGGCGCCACCGGGAAATCAGCACAGATCCCTCTCTATGTCTGGCTACCCGATGCCATGCAAGGCCCTACGCCGGTAAGTGCCCTGATCCATGCCGCAACCATGGTAACTGCGGGTGTCTACATGATCTGCCGTCTGCATCTGCTTTACTCCATGGCACCGATTACGCTAGAAGTGATCGCGGGCATCGGCGCGGCAACGGCTTTCTTCGCAGCTACTATTGCCATGACCCAGAACGACATCAAGCGTGTCTTAGCGTATTCCACGATAAGTCAGCTGGGGTATATGTTTCTGGCCACCGGCGTAGCCGCCTACGGCGCGGGTATCTTTCACCTGATGACCCATGCCTTCTTTAAGGCCTGCCTTTTTCTAGGTTCCGGAAGTATCATTCATTCCCTTGGCGGAGAACAGGACATGGGAAAAATGGGTGGACTACGGCGGTCGATGCCCTACACCTTCTGGACTTTTACCATCGCTGTCCTGGCAATTTCCGGCACCCCGTTGACCGCGGGTTTCTTTTCCAAGGACGAAATTCTATGGCAAGCATTTTCCAGCCCACATGGTTCCGGATTACTCTGGGCCGTGGGAGTCCTAACAGCCGGTTTGACTGCCCTATACATGTTCCGGCAGTTGTTCCTTGTCTTTTTCGGGGAATCTCGCGTCGACAGCCATACCCAGGCACACCACCACGAGTCACCCAAGGTAATGACCTATCCATTAGTGGTGCTGGCCATCGGTTCGATTGTTGCCGGCTGGATCGGGCTGCCGGCCATTTTAGGTGGAAGCCAGTTTAGCGCATGGCTCGAGCCGGTTTTTGGGGAGCCCCATGAGCTCCATACCTCGGGCAGTTTGGAAGCAACATTGATGGTGATTTCAGTGGGCGTGGCGGCGTTAGGTTTTTTCTTCGCCTATCTCCTCTACTATCGTCGCGCCTTGGTACCCGCGAGTTTTTCTTCTCTCATCGGTGGTCTTCCTTACCGTTTGTTTTTCCACAAGTACTATGTCGATGAGCTTTATCAGCTTGTCTTTGTCCGCAGCGCGCTCCTGCTAGCCCGCCTAGGGGCATGGATCGATCAATATATCATCGACTTTATCGTCGATGGGTCAGCTAGGGCCACGGTCTTTGTTTCTTGGTTTGACGGCCTCTTCGACAATTATGTGGTCGATTGGGCCGTTAATAAGGTCGCCGATTCAACCTTTGGCGCGGGAGACAAGTTTAGAAAAATCCAAACTGGAAACATCAACAGCTATCTTTACGTAATTCTGGGGGCCGTGGTCCTTGCCTTGATTGTAAAGTTACAATACTGGAGTTGAGTTCGACGGGAGAATCTTCGTTATGATAGATAACGTGCTTACCTATATAACCTTTAGCCCTATAGCAGGCATGTTGGTGGTGCTGCTGTTGCCTCGCGACCGCCACAACCTTATTCGCTGGGTTGCTGCCCTGTTTACCGTACCTCCGCTTTTTCTCGCCATCTGGCTCTATGGCCAGTTTGACCAGGCCAATGCCGGCTTCCAGTTTGTGCAGCGGACTCCCTGGATTCCTTCGTATAACATCAACTACTTTGTGGGGGTTGATGGGATCAGCATCTCGATGGTGTTGCTGAATGCTCTTCTATGCTTCATTTGTATTTTTGCTTCCTGGGGCATCGATAAGGCCGTAAAGGGTTATTTCGCCCTTTTTCTTCTGCTCGATGGGGCGATGATGGGAGTGTTCGTCGCCCTTGATTTTTTTCTCTTTTACATCTTTTGGGAATTGATGCTTCTCCCCATGTATTTCCTGATCGGTATTTGGGGGGGACCGCGCAGAGAATACGCCGCAATTAAGTTTTTTCTGTACACCCTTTTGGGCAGTGTCGTGATGCTACTTGCTATCCTGGCCCTCTATTTCACCAGCAACCCTCATACCTTTGACATGACCAGGCTAATGGCCCAAAGCAGCAACTATTCGACCGCGGTTGTCCCATTCTGGCCCTTTGATCGTCTGGGTTGGGGATTTCAACACATCGTCTGGATGGCGCTTTTTATCGGCTTTGCCATTAAAATTCCAGCCTTTCCTTTCCATACCTGGCTCCCAGATGCCCATGTAGAGGCACCAACGGCAGTTTCGGTAATCCTTGCCGGGGTTCTTCTTAAGATGGGCACCTATGGGATACTGCGGACCAATTACCCCATGTTACCTGTCGCAACAGCGGACCTTGCGTACTATTTCCTTGCGGTCCTGGGAACGTGGAACATCATTTACGGGGCCTTCTGCGCGATGGCGCAGAAGGATCTGAAGAAGCTTGTCGCCTACTCCAGTGTCAGTCACATGGGCTATGTGATGCTGGGAATGGCAACGTTCACACCACAGGGGATCAACGGCGCGGTTCTCCAGATGTTTAACCATGGCACGATTACCGGCATGCTTTTTCTCTTGGTGGGTGTGGTCTATGACCGTGCCCACCATCGCGACATTGATGGATTCGGAGGTTTGGCTGGAGTCATGCCTGTCTATACGGGCGTGACGGCCCTAGCGGTTTTTGCCTCTATGGGGCTGCCGGGTCTCTCTGGATTTATCTCAGAGGTCCTTGTGTTGCTTGGGGCTTGGCAGAAATATCCGATCCTTACTACCCTGGCGGCAACCGGCGTGATTTTGACTGCAGGATACTTCCTTTGGACGGTCCAACGGATCTTTCTCGGCCCAGTGAATGAGAAATATAAGACCCTCCCCGAGATTAACGGTCGGGAGCTATTCACTTTGATCCCCCTGGGGATCATTGTTGTCATTCTCGGTGTCTATCCTCACGCAGTGCTAGACCTTTTGGGTTCTTCACTGGGTCATCTGAACCATATCGTGATTCCGCACCTCTCTTAAACTCCTATGGAACTGAGTAATCTCGAGAGCCTTAGATTCTTTTATCCGGAGATCATTTTAACCGGGACCATCATAACTCTCGCTCTCTTGGATCTGGTTGTAACGGATAAAAAATACCTCGGTTTGCTCGCCCTTGGAGGGGGTGTTTTTTCCCTTTTTACCACCCTACAACTCTACGGAACTTCCGAAGGTTGGCTTTTCTCTCGCATGATCATCCTCGATAACTTCAGCCTCTTTTTTAAAGTGATCTTCCTGGTCGCCGTCCTGTTGGTCATTTGGATGTCTTTGAGCTCTCATGAAATTCGTCAGGTCCACCAAGGAGAATACTATACAATCCTTTTGACCTCCGCCCTGGGGATGTTTTTCATGGCCTCTTCGAGCAACCTTTTAATGGCCTATCTTTCTCTTGAGATGGCTAGTCTCACTTCCTATATCCTCACCGGTTTCATGCCTCGCAACCGGAGGTCCAGTGAAGCAGCGCTGAAGTATCTGATCTATGGAGCCGTTGCCTCAGGTAGTATGATTTATGGGATGAGTTGGATCTATGGCATGACCGGTAGCTTGGACTATACAAGAATCAATGAAGTTCTTCTCCAGGGTGAGGCAAATCGGCTAGGCCTATTCATGGCTTTTGTCTTTATCCTAGCCGGGTTTGGTTACAAGATCGTGTTTGTCCCCTTTCACATGTGGTCACCGGATGTCTATCAAGGGGCCCCGACTCCTATTACGGCCTTTCTTTCCGTGGGATCGAACGCCGCCGGTGTGGCCATTCTGATCCGCTTTTTCTTTCCTGCAGTGTCACATCTCAGTGAAGGGGGAACTTGGCTTTTCCTTTCCGGTGTGCAGTGGCCTCAACTGCTACTCATGGTGAGTATGGTGACCATGACACTTGGCAATCTATCTGCCCTGAACCAGCAGAATGTTAAGCGGCTGCTCGCCTATTCCGGGATCGCCCACGCGGGCTATATTCTCATGGGACTCGTGGTCCTTAACAACAATGGACTCAAGGCCATGCTTTTTTATATCGTGGTCTATCTCATCATGAACCTAGGTGCGTTCCTAGTCGTGATGATTGTCGCCAATGCAACGGGGAGCGAGGATATTGAAAGTTACCGCGGCCTTGCCTGGCGTGGGGCAGCTATTCCCGCCGCTTGTATGGCGATCTTCCTGTTTTCCCTCGCAGGACTTCCGCCTTTAGCGGGCTTCATTGGCAAGTTCTATCTCTTTGCCGCTGTCATTGAGGCCGCTGTGAGCCAATCGGCCTTCTATCTCTTGGCCGTTGTGGGAGTCATTAACAGCCTCATCTCGGTTTACTATTATGCCCGCATTGTGAAAACCATGTTCCTCGACTCCCCCGAACCGACCGATCAGGAGATAGCGATGACCTCCGATACCTCAGCGCTCCTCGCAATCCTCAGCGCTTTGACGGTTGTTTTCGGCGTTTACTGGGGTCCGTTGGTCCACTATACCAATGCATCCCTCAAGTTCTTTATGAAGTAAGCCGGCGCGGGCGTAATGACAGGCGTCGACCTGACCTCCTTGGACTGAGGAACTTCAAAGGTCAGTCCGATCATTTGGTCCTTAGGGTAGCAGACTGTGAATAAAGCTCAGCAAATACGAGACATTTTAGAATCCAAAGAGGCCGTCCTCATGCCCGGCGTCTACGACACCTTGAGCGCAAAGATCGCTTCCCGTTCAGGTTTCGACGTTATTTTTACAACGGGCTACGGAATCTCGGCTACGATGCTCGGTGAACCGGATTTTGGCCTTCTTACCCAAACCGAGATGCTGTCGGTAGTCCAACGGATCTGCAGTGCAGTAAGAAACCCGGTGATCGTAGACGCCGATACGGGATACGGCAATGCCGTCAACGTTACGCGGACAGTGAAGGAGCTCATGCGAGCTGATGCCGCCGGAATGTTTCTCGAGGATCAGATATGGCCCAAGCGGTGCGGTCATATGGAGGGGAAACAGGTAGTTTCGTTGGACGAGTACCTGAAAAAGCTCGACGCTGCTATAAATGCAAGGAATAAGGAAGATCTATTTATCGTAGCCCGTACCGATGCGCGACAGGCCTTGGGACTAAAAGAGGCGATCCACCGAGGGGTAACCTTCAAGAACGCAGGGGCAGACGCGGTGTTTATAGAAGCCCCGGAAGACATCGAGGAGATGAAGGAGATCGCACGAAATGTCCCAGGACCCCTTGTTGCCAATATGGTGGAACGGGGTGTAACCCCGCTTATGGACCTTCATCAGTTGAAAGAGTTAGGTTTTGAACTAATCGTCTGGCCGGTTGGCCCTCTGTTGGCCTCGGCCAAGGCCCTTAAAGGTTACTACGACATTCTCAAACAGAAAGGGAGTGCGAAACAGCTCCTCGATGATATGCTCCCGTTTGAAGAGTTTCATGAGATTGTCGGTTTGGCAGAAAAGATGCTTCTGGACGAGAAGTATAAAAATTAACCTGGCCTAAACTTTCTGCCGGCAGGTCCACCTCGCTCCGGCCCGGATAGGGAGCAATCCAGCAATAGGGGTTACCCTTCATTTCACTTTTAAGGAGTCCGATTCCAGCCGGATAGCCCTGACTCGTTCTAATGTGGTGGGATGAGAGTAATGATAGGCGGAGTACCATGGATGGGGAGTAAGGTTAGAAAGATTCTTGACCGTTAAGGTGACAAGCGCTTCCTCCATAGGCCTGCCGTTTTTTAATCTCCGTGCCGCGAAACGGTCAGCCTCATATTCATGTTTGCGCGAGAGCAGGTTCATCAAGGGATTGAGGTAAAAGGTAACAGGACCAGCAAGTAGCGTGAATAACACCAGTGCCCCGTAATGGGACGGCCCATCCAGACCGAAGGCACGAAACATAGGACCATAGCCCAGGAGCAGGCTAAGAATAAAGAGACCTATCAAAAGATAAATGCCCTTAACAACCAGCATCCTACGAACATGTCTCATTTTAAAATGACCCATCTCATGAGCGAGGACAGCCAATCCCTGCTCCATCGTCATCTGTTCGATCAGGGTATCAAATAGAACGATTCGTTTGCTCTTCCCGATCCCGGTAAAGTAGGCATTGGAATGAGCCGAGCGCTTTGAACCATCCATAGTATAGATCCCATCCGTCCTGAAGCTAAGCTGATCGGCCAAAGCCAAAATCCTCCTGCGTAGTTCCCCCTCCTCTAACGGTTCGAACTTATTGAACAGGGGCGCAATCAGCGTGGGATACGCGACCAGCATCAAGAATTGAAAACCAAAGGTAAAAAGAAAGGCCCAGACCCACCAATAAAAACCTGCAGCCTCCATCAACCAGAGCACGCCGAAAAGAAAGGGGGTACCGATGAGGACTCCGAGGAGAAGCCCTTTCAGCTTGTCGGCCAAATAAGTCTTGAGTGTAGTTTTATTAAAACCGAATCGGTCCTCGATCACGAAGGTTGAATAGAGATCGGTCGGCAAACTCAGGACAGAAAAGATCAAGGCCACGCCGAAACAAAAGGTGATCCCTGTCGCTTGCGTCGCGGATGGAAATCGGCCACCGATATTCCGGGAGAGATGATCCACAAGGGGGAGCACTCCACCGAAAAGCACAAAGAGGATAATCAAGCTCCCATAGACCTCGGCCCAGCGTTGAAAACCTCCCTTTGCGAGTGTGTACTCCACAGACTTGCGGTAATCCTCTGAACTCATCTTATCCTTGAAGAAGTCAGGAATTTTTTGCTCCGACCAGCGTTTTCGGACATAGCTCATGTTCAGCTCATTAAGGGAAGCCTCCACGAAGAACTCCAGGGTAAAGAAGGCAAGAAACAAAATAATGATGGCTTGTTCCATAATCAAAAAATGGAGACTCGGGACATCAAGAATATCCCAGATTAGCCTTTTTGAAAAGCGTTGCCTCTCAAGGTAACGCTAGGTGTGGGTAAGATCCGCGCAGGCAACTACATCCTCGTTACCTGGAAAGGAGAACCCGCTGAGAGGGTTCTTAAGTTGATCGACGAGCTTGTAGAGAAAGGTCTCCTAAACAAATCAAGCCGTGATCTTATGCTGGAGCTACCCGGCGCCGATCTTTCCCGCTGCCATGCTGTAAATTGCAGTCGTGCTGTACGAACCGGCCAGGATCTTATCCCTCTCAACTTTCACCCCTATGGACTCCCTCCCATCCTCTCCTGCCACTTTACATTACCCATAGCTAGCGGTAATTTCGGCTCAGCGGTTTGGTCCAACCCGTTTTATCCAGACTGCCCTGGAACTCAACGGCTGTCGTCGAACTTCTTAACCTGACAGTCTGGATAAAACGCTATACGTTGGGTATGACGGAGCGGTGGTTCTTGTTTGCTAGGATCTTTAGAAGAGGCCCATAAACTGCTGTGATTCTTTATGTTAACCCCAGATAAATACTTAACCTACGTTAACAATTGTATCATCTATTAACCTGTGTTAAGATCCATATGCTAGGTTAACATTGAGATAGGGATCTCAGAACCATGACCACAGAGAATTACGTCACTATTCCAGAACTGGCAAGGCTCCTCGGGGTCAGCCGAATCGCGATCTATAACCGAGTCAAGAAAGGGCAGATTCCTGCCACAAAGATAGGTCGGACCTACGTTA